>NZ_VMMH01000008.1:0-191857 GCF_013277115.1 Streptococcus sp. 714 | reverse complement strand
ATCTGGTTTTTCACCTACATTAACACTTTGCTCTTGAGGTGTTGGATTGTTCTTCTCTGCATCTGTACGTGGATCTACTACCTTAACAGTTACTGGAACTTCATCCTTAGAACCATCTGGGTAAGTAACAACGACTGTACGTGTGACTTTACCATTGTTAACAGTTGGAGTTTCTCCATCTTTCCATGTATATGTCGTTGTTGTACCTGGTGTTGTACCTTTAGTTGGTAAGTCTGACTTGTTGGCAATATAAGTCTCTGGTGATCCCAAATCTGGAACAGTTCCATTTGAAGTCAGATTCACTGTAGGAGTTGTAGCTGTTGGTGTATATTTATCAGCTTGCTTACGGAACTCAATCTGAATATTGGCGTTATTAGCAGTACCATTGTTTCCACTGTTATTTGTTAGACCTTCTTGGTCATATCCGCTAATATAACGATTCCAGATATTTCGACTAGCTGGAGTATTGACAACCTGATCTTTACCAACATGCCCTGAAATATTTACCTTATACGGATTAGTATCTGTCGCATTACCAGCTTGACCTAAATTACTTGTCTTATCCGTAAAGTTGATACTTGTTCCATTAGCAGGAAGGTCAAGACGACCACCATTTGTAACTTCGAAATTACCTGATGGTGCTACTGCTTGAGCATTGTCGTGAACCTTAATCTTATCCAAGCGACCACTGTTATCAGTTAAGTTCACATCAACGCTAAACTCTTCTTCACGATAAACGATAATCTTACGTGGATTAGTGCGGTCGATTTCCGCATTCTTAATAGGTGTTAAGTTAGTAATTGTTGGCGCTACTGTGTCACGAACTGCGAAGGTTACAGGTACTTCATCTGTTGAACCATCTGGATAAGTGACAACTACTGTACGTGTGACTTGACCATTGTTAACAGTTGGAGTTTCTCCAGTTTTCCATGTATATGTCGTTGTTGTACCTGGTGTTGTACCTTTAGTTGGCAAGTCAGACTTGTTGGCAATATAAGTCTCTGGTGTGTTATAGCCACTGATTGTACCATCTGTCGCTACATCGATTTTAGAACCTGTTACTGCTGTCGGAGTGTACTTATCAGACTGCTTACGGAACTCAATCTGAATATTGGCGTTATTAGCAGTACCATTGTTTCCACTGTTATTTGTTAGACCTTCTTGGTCATATCCGCTAATATAACGATTCCAGATATTTCGACTAGCTGGAGTATTGACAACCTGATCTTTACCAACATGACCTGAAATATTAACTTTATATGGGTTAGTATCTGTCGCATTGCCAGCTTGACCTAAATTACTTGTCTTATCCGTAAAGTTGATACTTGTTCCATTAGCAGGAAGGTCAAGACGACCACCATTTGTAACTTCGAAATTACCTGATGGTGCTACTGCTTGAGCATTGTCGTGAACCTTAATCTTATCCAATTGACCACGGTTATCAGTTAAGTTCACATCAACACTAAACTCTTCTTCACGATAAACGATAATCTTACGTGGGTTAGTGCTATCAATTTCTGCATTACTAATAGGAGTTAAGCTAGTAATTGTTGGCGCTACTGTATCACGAACTGTGAAGGTTACAGGTACTTCATCTGTTGAACCATCTGGATAAGTGACAACTACTGTACGTGTGACTTGACCATTGTTAACAGTTGGAGTTTCTCCAGTTTTCCATGTATATGTCGTTGTTGTACCTGGTGTTGTACCTTTAGTTGGCAAGTCAGACTTGTTGGCAATATAAGTCTCTGGTGTGTTATAGCCACTGATTGTACCATCTGTTGCTACATCGATTTTAGAACCTGTTACTGCTGTTGGAGTGTATTTATCTGACTGCTTACGGAATTCAATCTGGATGTTGGCATTATTGGCAGTACCATTGTTTCCACTGTTATTTGTTAGACCTGCTTGGTCATATCCAGAAATATAACGATTCCAGATATTTTTGCTAGCATTAGCATTGACAGCCTGATTTTTACCAACATGACCTGAAATATTAACTTTATATGGGTTAGTATCTGTCGCATTGCCATCTTGTCCCAAATTGTTAGATTTATTGGTAAAGTTGATACTTGTACCATTAGCAGGAAGGTCAAGACGACCACCATTCGTAACCTCAAAATCACCTGATGGAGAAGTAATTAAGGCATTATCGTTTACCTTAACTTTATTCAAGCGACCACTGTTATCAGTTAAGTTCACATCAACGCTAAACTCTTCTTCACGATAAACGATAATCTTACGTGGGTTAGTACTATCAATTTCTGCATTACTAGTAGGAGTTAATTTAGTAATTGTTGGTGCTACCTTGTCAGCTGGTGTTACATTGAAAGTAAAGGTTGCAGGCTCAGCTTTATTACCTGCATCATCATGAGCTCCGAAAGTAATCGTATGTGGTTTACCAATGTCTTCTTTCTTAGTTCTAATAGTAATTGTCGTTACTTTTTCAGTTTGAGTAATTTTTACATTATCATTTGAAACAAGTCTATCACCATATTGTTTAAGGAAATCAGCAGGATCGATAGTAACACTTTTATCATCTGTTGCTGTTACTGTGAAGGTTACAGTTTGTCCTTCTACTACTGTTTTCTCAGCTGGTGAGATTGTTACTGTAGGTCGTTGTGTATCTGGCGCTTCTGTCGGAATAACAGGATCACTTTTATCAGATTTTACTGTTCCATTAGTATTAGTAACTACTGTTTCAGCTGTAATAGGATTTCCTGTTAGAGGCTCTGCAACTGTAACTGTTGCAGTAGTTCCAGTGGTTTTTACAGTTCCGATAAGTTTAGTACCATCGTAAAGGTTAACTGTCGAACCGGCTGGCACTCCGTTTTGGACATTTACAGTAATTTGTTGACCTGGTGAGCCTTTTTTATGGTCAAGATTTGTTGTAATAGCCGGTTTTTTCGGTTTAACGTTTAATGTAACTGTTCCATCTGAACCAGAACCAGCATCAGTTGATTTAGTACCGTCTTTATAAGTGGCAATAGAAGTATACTTGAATACTCCGGCTACATCTGTATTTGGTGACTTATCACCTGCCCAAGTCCAGTTCATACCTGCAGGGAAAGTTCCGCCATTTTTATGTTTAACATAACCTTCAGATACAGGGTTTATTTTGTCTCCTGGGTTATCTCCTACTGTTTTTGTAACTGTTTGACCTTTAATTGGATCTTTAGGTGCATCTGGCTCATTTTGTAAACGTGTTCCTAGCGAACCTACAATATAAGATTGATTCGTAGTTGGTCCAGATGTTACAGAGGCTGCATACACATTACCATTAGCAGCTTCCGTGTCTGTCACGTTATTCTTTAATTTAACTCTAGCAGTCATATGAACCGCATAAGGTGCGTTTACCTTACCGACTTCCATTCCAAGAGTATAACTGACCTTACCAGTGTAATTTCCATCTGTTTTTTTAACAATTTGATCTAAATAAGTATCATCTTTGTTATTTTTAAATACATCCCATTTTTGATTCGGACGAGTTACTCCTGATCTTGGATCGTACATAGATCTTCTATCATTGCTAAAGATCTTATCCTTCTGGTTCCAAGGGTCACTAATTGTAACTGTGTCTCCAAATTTTCGGAATCCACTACCTCCATCGGAAAGCTTTTTATTAGGATCTTGATTAAGATTTTCATAACGAGTAATCGTTAAATTCGTTACCGTATTTGAAGGATCCATGATATTAAATGGAGGTTGGAAATAATAATGCTGACCATAAGATTGATCTACCATAGCTATTCCATTATTATTGAAGTAGACATCATAGACCATCCATCTACCTGAACTATCTTGTTCGTATCTTGATTTAATTACTGTCTTTCTCTCTGTAAATGCAGGGGCATCATTCCTTGTGTTGTATCCACCGTTAGTATTTTTATCGACAGATGCAAAGTAATGAACGTTCTTCAATGTCCCAGAAGAGCTAGTTGCTGCATAAGCTCTAAACTGTGTTCCTCGAGCCATGCTCTTGCCATTACGTGAGTCACGAGCACCTGAAGTCAAACGTGTTGTAGCGTTTTTAACAGAGTTAAACATTCTCTTCACACGTTTTGTCATATCTTCAACATCGTTCAGAGAGACTGTTGTATTTTCAAGAACACCTTGAGCCAAGCCCAATAGTTCATTGGCTTTTTCAAGAACTTCTTTGCTAGTCTCATGCTCAGGCAATTCCAAAACAGCTGCCTGCAATTGATCTACAGATACTTTCAAAGCATCTTTTTTAGCTGATACAGTTTGGCTCTCTTCGCTTGCGCTTACTTCAGGAGAAGATTGGCTTGCTAGATTGTCAGCTGGCTTCTCAATTTTATCTGCTTGTTTATCAACTTGAACCTCAGTTACTTCCTTAGCAGCTGATACGACTGTTACATCTTTAGATAAGAGTTCTACAAGTTCATCGATATCCTTTTGAGCTAGCTCAGAACTTTCTAGGGCTTCTTTCCCTTTTTGAAGTCTGTCTTTAACAGGTGAGACTACTGATTCGTCAAGGTTTAATTTAGTTGAAAGAAGAGCATTTAACTCTTCAACTACTTTTTTCAACTTGGCTTTATCAACTGTAGACGCACTAGGTGCAGCAGTTGTAAGCGCTTGATTCCCTGCATCTACTTTGTTTTCAGTAGATCCTGCAACATCCACAGGCGAATCGACCTTATCTTTAGGGTTCACTACACCCGCATTAGCCGTATTAGATTGTGGAGCGTTTGGCAGCACACTATCCGCGCTCGCAACGCGGGCACCCAAAAACATCAGCGCTGCAACAGCAACTGAAGCGGCACCGAAACTATATTTACGAATAGAATAGCGCAAAACCTTTTCACGTTGGTGACGCTTTATTCTACTGAGCGAATTTGATTTATTTTCCATTGTTCCTCCTTATGTTAAAACACAAAATCAAATTAAAAGTAATCTTCACGGCTACACTTCTTATAGTAATGCACCCATGAAGCCAACTATGATGATCATTTATGATACTTCTCAGCTATCACGACTCAATTATACCATGTTCAACATATTTAATCAAACATAATGATATAAATCCAACGATTTTAAGAAAACGATTTCTAAAAATCATAACCAACAAGTCCATAATAATTTAAAATGACTCTGCATAACAATAGATCTCCTACCCTTAATTTTAAGATTTTCTTCAGATATATCCTATAAATATAACTTTATATTATTGCAAAATCAAAAAAAATAAATTTCTGTCTTAAAAACAAATATATAATAGTTTTAATTAAAAATCCTAGCATCGATTCCCCATGACTATGATTTCAAAATATATACTTATACAACAATATTTCTTGAATAGTCTATCAACAAAAGGGGAACTTTGATTTCAAATAAGTATAGTGGATTGAAGTTGGAATAGTCCAACACGACTCCTAATTCATTTTTAGAAATTGACCAATCGATTTGCGTACATTTTATTTCAATCCACTATATCTTATTACGAATACTATCTACTTTTCCGATAGTACAAGAACAGCCTTGCACCTCTTGAAATGAGGAACAAGGCCGTTTCTTGGTCTTTTACATTCATTGTCCACTTAACAATGAACATTTCATCTTTTGACTAAATTTTTAGTCTTCTTTTTTCTTTCCAAGAGCAAGTCCGAGACCGCCTAACATACCAAGAAGCCCTAGAGATGCAAGAGTCGCATTTGATTCTGTTCCTGTATTTGGCAATACAGTTTGAGAATCATTTGACTTAGCTCCGTTATCAACAGTAGTCTTAGTATCTACCTGATCTGTATTCGGAGTAACTGCATTTGGAGTTGGAGTAGCTGGTGTTGGTGCAGGTGTATCGTGACCAGAATTTCCATTAGTATCTGGTGTGACTGGAATTGTATTTGTAGTTCCACTTACTTTTCTAAAAATGTAAGTAATTACTGGTTCATTTTCATCAATCACAGTTCGTACAAATTCATATCCCAAAATTGATCCATGTTCAGCATCCTTTTCATTACCTGTCTTAACAGATGGTTTCAATACATTTCCATCTTCATCAATCCAGTGAACCTCAATAGTTAATTCTGGTAAAGTAATTGGACCAGGCAGTTCACCATTCACTCCACCCTTGAATTCTGGTAATTCAACTGTTGGCGAATCTATTAAGTTTCTGTTTCCATCCACTCCATTTGACGAGATTGGATTTGTGTATTCTGGGATGTCTGTTTGAACTTCTGGTTCACCTTTCTTACTTATTGGTCCATACGTTGTAGTCGTTGTCGGAGTTACCTTACCTGTTTTTGGATCAACTCCATAGGTAATGGTATCAATCACATCACGGCCTTCAGGATCTTTAGAATGTTCAACCTTAGTTTTAGCACCAACTTTAACGATTGTCTTACCTGCTGGGGTGACGACTGGATTACCAAGGTGCTCTGTAATATGACCGTCCTTTGGATCTACATCATAAGTGGTGGTAGTAACTGTCTTACCTTTTTCACCCTCAGTACGCTGATCTGGTGTACCGAAGTCTTTTTCAACATCTTTTACGTATTCCACTTCTGGTTCAATCAGTGTTTCTACGACTTTGTCTTTGGCCGGGACCTTGATCACTGTAGTAGTTGACGATTTGATAACTGGTTTTCCTTCATGTGGAATAAGGCTACCATCTGTCGAATTGACTGTGTAGGTTGTGGTTACTATTCTTGTACCTGGAACACCAGCTACTGTTACATTAGATTCACCTTTGGCTCTTGTGGCATCTTTCTCATAACGTACACTTGGCTCAAGTGGTGTAACTACAACTGTAGATTTAGCGCCATTTGGACTGGTAATGTCTTTCCTTACTGTTGGAGTAAGAGCACCTGTACTGGCATTCACTTCGTAGCTGGTTGTCTTCTTAACTACATCATCGCCGTCTCTGAGGTATTCAATCTCATCTTGAGCTGGGACTTTGACCACTGTAGGAGTTGACGATTTGATAACTGGTTTTCCTTCATGCGAAATAAGTCTACCGTCTGCAGGGTTAACAGTATAAGTGGTAGTGACTGTTCTAATGCCTAGAGTACCAGCTACTGTGATAGTTTCTCCACCTTTGACCTTCGTGGCGTCTTTCTCATAACGAACACTTGGCTCTATTGATGTAACGACAACTTTAGATTTAGCGCCATTTCGCTTGAAGATTTCTGTTGTCTCTGTTGGAGTAAGAGAACCCGTACTTGCATCCACCGCATAAGTTGTTATCTTCTTAACTACATTATCACCTTCTTTGAGGTATTCAACCTCATCCTTAGCTGGCACTTTGATCACTGTAGGTGTTGATGGGACTGCTACTGCTGATTCTTCATGCGGAATAAGACTACCGTCTGTTGGGTTAACAGTATAAGTGGTAGTGACTGTTCTAGTACCTGGAGTACCAGCTACTGTGATAGTTTCTCCTCCTTTAACTCTCGTAGCATCTTTCTCATAACGAACACTTTGCTCTATTTGAGTAACCACAACTTTAGATTTAGCTACATTTTGTGTAAAGATTTCCTTTTTCTCTGTTGGAGTAAGAGCACCTGTACTTGCATTGACCGCGTAAGTTATGGTCTTCTTAACAACATCATCGCCGTCTTTGAGGTATTCAATCTCATCTTTAGCTGGCACTTTGATCACTGTAGGTGTTGATGAGACTTCCACTGCTGGTCCTTCATGCGGAATGAGGCTGCCATCTGTCGGATTCACAGTATAAGTGGTAGTGACTGTTCTAGTTCCTGGAGTACCAACTACTGTGACAGTTTCTCCACCTTTAGCTCTCGTGGCATCTTTTTCATAACGAACACTTGGCTCTATTTGCGTAACAACAACCTTGGCCTTGGCACCATCTTTCTTGAAAACTTCCTTTTTCTCTGTTGGAGTAAGGGCACCTGTGCTTGCATTCACTTCGTAAGTTGTAGTCTTCTTAACCACATCATCGCCTTCTTTGAGGTATTCAATCTCATCTTTGGCTGGTACCTTGACCATTGTAGGAGTTGATGGGACTACCACTGCTGGTTCTTCATGCGGAATAAGGCTACCATCTGTAGGATTAACTGTATAGGTTGTAGTGACTGTTCTAGTGCCTGGGGTACCAGCTGTTGTTGCATTAGCTTCACCTTTGGCTCTTGTGGCATCTTTCTCATAACGTACACTTGGCTCAAGTGGTGTAACCACAACTGTAGATTTAGCGCCATTTGGACTGGTAATGTCTTTCCTTACTGTTGGAGTAAGAGCACCTGTACTGGCATTCACTTCGTAGCTGGTTGTCTTCTTAACTACATCATCGCCGTCTCTGAGGTATTCAATCTCATCTTTAGCTGGGACTTTGACCACTGTAGGTGTTGATGGGACTGCTACTGCTGATTCTTCATGCGGAATAAGACTACCGTCTGTTGGGTTAACAGTATAAGTGGTAGTGACTGTTCTAGTACCTGGAGTACCAGCTACTGTGATAGTTTCTCCTCCTTTAGCTCTCGTAGCGTCTTTCTCATAACGAACACTTTGCTCTATTTGAGTAACCACAACTTTAGATTTAGCTACATTTTGTGTAAAGATTTCCTTTTTCTCTGTTGGAGTAAGAGCACCTGTACTTGCATTGACCGCGTAAGTTATGGTCTTCTTAACCACATCATCGCCTTCTTTGAGGTATGCAACTTCATTCTTAGCTGGGACTTTAATCACTGTAGGTTTTGATGGGACTACTACTGCCGGTTCCTCATGCGGAATAAGGCTACCATCTGTAGGATTAACAGTGTAAGTTGTAGTTACTGTGCTTGTCCCCTGAGTACCAGATGTTGTTACATTTTTTCCACCTTTATCTCTCGTGGCATCTTTCTCATAACGAACACTTGGCTCTATTGGCGTAACAACAACCTTGGTCTTGGCACCATCTTTCTTGAAAACTTCCTTTTTCTCTGTTGAAGTTAGGGCGCCGGTACTGGTATTGACCGCGTAAGTGGTTGTCTTCTTAACAACATTATCGCCTTCTTTAAGGTATTCAACCTCATCTTTAGCTGGAACTTTGACCACTGTCGATTTTGATGGGACTACTACTGCCGGTTCCTCATGCGGAATGAGGAGGCCATCTGTAGGATTAACAGTGTAAGTAGTAGTGACTGTTCTAGTACCTGGAGTACCAGCTACTGTGATAGTTTCTCCTCCTTTAGCTCTTGTGGCGTCTTTCTCATAACGAACACTTGGCTCAAGTGACGTAACCACAACTGTAGATTTAGCTCCATTTTGTGTAAAGATTTCTGTTGTCTCTGTTGGAGTAAGGGAACCCGTACTTGCATTAACTGAGTAGGTTGTGGTCTTCTTAACTACATCATCGCCTTCTTTGAAGTATTCAATCTCATCTTTAGCTGGCACTTTGACCACTGTAGGTGTTGATGGGACTTCCACTGCTGGTTCTTCATGCGGAATGAGGAGGCCATCTGTAGGATTTACCGTATAAGTGGTAGTGACTGTTCTAGTGCCTGGAGTACCAGCTACTGTGATAGTTTCTCCACCTTTGACCTTCGTGGCGTCTTTCTCATAACGAACACTTGGCTCTATCGATGTAACGACAACTGTTGATTTGGCACCATCTTTCTTGAACACTTCCTTTTTCTCTGTTGGAGTAAGGTGACCTGTACTTACATTGACCGCGTAAGTTGTTGTCTTCTTAACTACATTATCACCGTCTTTGAGGTATTCAACCTCATCTTTAGCTGGCATTTTGATCACTGTAGGTTTTGATGGGACTACTACTGCCGGTTCCTCATGCGGAATGAGGCTGCCATCTGTAGGATTAACAGTATAAGTGGTAGTGACTGTTCTAGTTCCTGGAGTACCAGCTACTGTGATAGTTTCTCCTCCTTTAGCTCTCGTAGCGTCTTTTTCATAACGAACACTTGGCTCGAGGGGCGTAACGACAACCTTAGATTTAGCGCCATTTCGCTTGAAGATTTCTGTTGTCTCTGTTGGAGTAAGAGAACCCGTACTTGCATCGACCGCATAAGTTATGGTCTTCTTAACTACATCATAGCCTTCTTTAAGGTATTCGACCTCATCTTTAGCTGGCACTCTGATCACTGTAGGAGTTGACGGTTTGATAACGGGTTTGCCCTCATGCGGAATGAGGCTGCCATCTGTAGGATTAACAGTATAAGTGGTAGTGACTGTTCTAGTTCCCTGAGTACCAGCCGTTGTTACATTAGATTCACCTTTAGCTCTCGTGGCATCTTTTTCATAACGAACACTTGGCTCTATTGACGTAACAACAACCTTGGATTTAGCACCAGCTTTCTTGAAAACTTCTTTTTTCTCTGTTGGAGTTAAGGTACCGGTACTTGCATTGACCGCGTAAGTGGTTGTCTTCTTAACAACATCATCACCGTCTCTGAGGTATTCAATCTCATCTTTAGCTGGGACTTTGACCACTGTAGGGGTTGACGATTTGATAACGGGTTTTCCTTCATGCGAAATAAGTCTACCGTCTGCAGGGTTAACAGTATAAGTTGTAGTGACTGTTCTAGTGCCTGGAGTACCAGCTATTGTGATAGTTTCTCCACCTTTGACCTTCGTGGCGTCTTTCTCATAACGAACACTTGGCTCAAGTGACGTAACCACAACTTTAGATTTAGCTCCATTTTGTGTAAAGATTTCTGTTGTCTCTGTTGGAGTAAGAGAACCCGTACTTGCATCGACCGCATAAGTTATGGTCTTCTTAACTACATCATCACCTTCTTTGAGGTATTCAACCTCATCCTTAGCTGGCACTTTGACCACTGTAGATTTTGATGGGACTTCCACTGCTGGTCCTTCATGCGGAATGAGGCTACCATCTGTAGGATTAACTGTATAGGTTGTAGTGACTGTTCTAGTGCCTGGGGTACCAGCTGTTGTTGCATTAGCTTCACCTTTGGCTCTTGTGGCGTCTTTTTCATAACGGATACTTGGCTCAAGTGGTGTAACCACAACTTTAGATTTGGCACCTTTTGGATTGGCAACATCTTTCCTTACTGTTGGAGTTAGGGTGCCGGTACTGGCATTGACCGCGTAAGTGGTTGTCTTCTTAACAACGTCATCGCCGTCTTTTAGGTATTCAACCTCATCTTTAGCTGGGACCTTGACCACTGTAGGAGTTGACGATTTGATAACTGGTTTTCCTTCATGTGGAATAAGTCTACCATCTGTAGGATTAACCGTGTAGGTGGTAGTTACTGTTCTTGTACCTGAAGTACCAGCTACTGTGATTTTTGCTTCACCTTTGGCTCTTGTGGCGTCTTTTTCATAACGAACATTTGGCTTAAGTGGTGTAACCACAATTTTAGATTTGGCACCTTTTGGATTGGCAACATCTTTCCTTACTGTTGGAGTAAGAGCTCCTGTACTTGCATTGACCGCGTAAGTGGTTGTCTTCTTAACAACATCATCACCGTCTTTGAGGTACTCAACCTCATCTTTGGCTGGAACTTTGACCACCGTAGGAGTTGACTGTTTGATGACGGGTTTGCCCTCATGCGGAATGAGGCTACCATCTGCAGGGTTAACAGTATAAGTTGTAGTGACTGTTCTAGTGCCTGAAGTACCAGCTGTTGTTACATTTTTTCCGCCCTTAGCTCTCGTAGCGTCTTTTTCATAACGAACACTTGGCTGTAATGGCGTAACAACAACCTGAGCTTTGGCACCATTTTGTTTGAAGATTTCCTTTTTCTCTGTTGGAGTAAGAGCTCCTGTACTTGCATTGACCATGTAAGTGGTTATCTTCTTAACCACATCATCGCCTTCTTTGAGGTATGTAACCTCATCCTTAGCTGGGACTTTGACCACTGTCGGTTTTGATGGGACTACTACTGCCGGTTCTTCATGCGAAACAAGGCTACCATCTGTCGGATTGACTGTGTAGGTTGTAGTTACTGTTCTAGTGCCTGGAGTACCAGCTTCTGTTACATTTGCCCCACCTTTGGCTCTCGTAGCGTCTTTTTCATAACGAACACTTGGCTCGATTGACGTAACCACAACTGTTGATTTGGCACCATCTTTCTTGAACACTTCATCAAGTGTATTTTTAGTAATCTGCCCTGTATCGGGATCTTTGATACTAACAGTTGTTGACTTAATGATGTCATCTCCACGTTTACTATATACAACAGTTTCTCCAACTTTTTCTACAGATTTAGCTGTTGTCATTTTTTTATCTTGATAACCTGTCCCATCTAAGGAAATTCGTTTCCCAGACATGAACTCTGATCGTCTATTAATCATATCGGCTTCAAAATAAGAACGTGAACTATGACCTCCTTTTGTATTCCCAACATTTATGACAACATCACTATCATTACTGACACTTTTTCCTATAGTAGAATCATTATTAACTATATAATGTGTCATTTTTCCAGACTTAGCTATGTTTTTACTGTCTAATCCTTTTTGCCAAAATTCAGATGATGAGAAATAACTTGTCCTCACTTTTGGGGCATTAAAGGTTGTTCCTTTTTTTAATACATTATTATAAAAGTTTCTATAAGCCCGCTGTTCTTTAGAAGACATGACTCTGCTGTCAGAATATGCCAACTGATAGGCTTCAACCATTGCCCGTTGTACTAAATATCCTCCTAAAGAGTGTCCTGTCAAATATAGATTGGTAATGCTCTTATCTTTAGCCAGTTCACGCATGATATTTTCTGCATCAATCCCTTGTTGAGGATTGCTTCCTAATCCAAGTGTTATATCAGTTCCTATATCTTTGGCATCACTTGTTCCACGAAAGGCTAATACTTGTGCAGTTCCATTTGGTAAATATGAGAAATCACTCTTAGTTTCATACAAGACAGCATCTAGTCCACTGGAGGTATGGTAACTTTTTTTCCTTTCCCAATAAGGCCCCAATTCCTTATTCATCATCATATACTCATAACGTGGTCTACTGTCATCATTCTTTTTATATAACTCTGACTCTGTTAAGGGTTTCTTATGATTCAGCACTCTATCAATATAATTATCATCACGGTAGGACAATTCCATGAACATAATCATATCGCGCTCACTGACATTCCATTTTAATTTTTCATCTGGCTTTTCTTTACTGTCAATAATACCATCACCATCAGTATCTTCTAATAAGGGATGACTATTATAGCCTACATACTTTTTCCCGCCTTTTTCATAAATATAAATTTCTTCTTTATCCTTCAAGAAATCATCATCTGTATAAGCTTCTGGACTTAACTCAGGGCCGTTTAATAACAAACTGTCAAGCTTATTACCTTCTGAACCGATTACTCCTGCTTTGATTTTTTTAGCATCTTCCTTAGTCAATTCATATTTTTTTATCTCGGAAGGATTCGATGCCGCTCTCACCGCTGGAAGACTTGATCTGTCTTCACCCGCCACGGAAGCCCTTGTGGTCAAGCTATTATTTTCTTTATCCCCAGATGTCTCAAGTTCTGTAGTTCTTGTAGATATTATTGGAGTATCTTTTGGAGCTGGACTGGAGATAGCACCTTGATTCTCTGGTGAATTTTGATTCTCTTCTTTTTTCTCCACAGTAGGGGTCGCATTCTCCTTTTCAGAATTAGCCCCTATCTCTGTTGCCACATTATTTTCCGTAGAAGCAAGTACTCCCTGGGATGGTGCAAACAAGGCAATTCCTATTAATACAGAAGCCACTCCAACAGAAAACTTTCGAATCGAAAAGCGTTGGCGTTTATTAAAAATGTCTTTCATTTTATTAACTTTCTTTCTAACTATTTTTTACAAAATAGAGGGTTCTAATATTTTCCCTTGACAGAATACTAGATCGTTTCTTGACTAAAATGTTAGAGCTTTTCCTCTACTTGATTATAAGCTACTACATTGATTTCTAATCATATAAAAAATAGATCGCTTAATATTACTAAAATATCAGTAAAATATAAAAAAATGTAAATATTTCACTTCTAACACTGCCATTATACCATAAAAAATCATAACACTCATGTGTTTTAAAAAAGGTTTGTCAAAAAGTCTTCAAAATCATAAAAAACGCATAATATCAGGCAGTTCATTACAGTCCTTGATACTATGCGTTTTATCTTATACCATTTACTAGATTTGCGACTACTATTGAATTTTTATCCAATCCTGTCAAATCTAGATTTTTTCGTCTCTAATGTCAATCACAATCTCTTCTGATTGGTCAAGAGTTTCGGCTTTTTCTTGCCATTGTTCCTTGAGATTACTGAATCGATCTTTTGATGCTTCTGTCGCTTGACGAGCACATGATTTGGCTTGAGCAAGTACACTGTCCACAGTGATTTCACCTGACTCAACCTGTTCTTTGGTTTTAAGAACAAAATCTGTAGCTTGTTCCTTAACTTCTGTCAGTTTTTCACAGACCTGCTCTTTGGCATATTCAGGATCTTCTCTCAAATCATCCAGAAAATCTTGAGCCTGACTGCAAACTTGTTTGCCCTTGTCACTTGTTAAAAGCAAGGCAAGAGCTGCACCTGAAACGGTTCCTAAAAGGATTGAGGATAGTTTACCCATAAGGATTCTCCTTTTTTATTTTTTGAAAAATTTACTTGCAAGACGAAGAGCTGATAAACTTGCACCAGTCTTAATGGTTTTTGAACCAGCTGATGAAGCTTTCTTGCTCAAGACACGCGCATGGTCATTGATGTCTGAAACAGATAGAGATAAATCTGCAACAGCACTAAAGAGTGGATCAATTGTTGCCATCTTGACATTGATATCATCTGCCAAGACATTGACCTTAGCCAGCAATTCATTGGTATGGTGCAAGGTCACATCCACATCTGAAGTCAAGGTTTTAATCGTTTTCTCTGTTTCATCGATCACACGTCCAAGCTTTTGTACAGTAATAATTAGATACACTAAAAATACAATCAAAGCAAGGGCTACAAGAATATATGCAACTTCTAACATTTAGTTTTCCTCCTCTGTAACATAGTAAGGGGCCTTCTTTCGATTTTGATATAGAATGATAAAAATACCCAGTCCGATAAGGACAACTGATAGCCATTGAGACACTCGAAGACCAAAGAACATGAGGCTATCTGTTCGCATGCCTTCAATAACCATACGACCGAAACCATACCAAATCAAGTAGAAAGCAGTGATATGACCTCGTCTAAGACTCTTCCATTTTCGTCTGAATATCAAAATCAAGGCAAAGCCAAGCAGATTCCAAAGAGACTCATAAAGGAAGGTCGGCTGACGGTAACTCCCCTCAATATACATCTGATCACGAATAAAGGCAGGTAGATAATCCAGATTATCCACTGCTGCACCATAGGCTTCTTGGTTAAAGAAATTGCCCCAGCGTCCCAGACTTTGGGCAATCATGACACTTGGTGCCGCAATATCTAGAAAATCCCAAGTATTGATGAGTTTACGATCAGCAAAGATATAGAGTACAAGGGCACCAGTTATCAAACCACCGTAAATGGCCAAACCACCATTCCAAATGGCAAAAATCTCTCCCAAATTCTGACTATAATAATCAAAACGGAAAATGACATAGTAGAGACGAGCTCCTAAAATAGCCAGAGGAAAGGCTACCAATATAAAATCTAAAATATCGTCTGGTATGATCTTCTTTCTAGGCGCTTCTTTCATGGTCAAATAAACCGCAAGAATCAAACCTGTCACAATACACAAGGCATACCAACGAATGGCTAGAGGTCCTAGATGAATAGCAATTGGATCAAGCATTAGGCACCTCGTTTTGAGCAATAAGATTGGTCAAGCGTTCTTCGAACAAACGTGTCGCATCGAAGCCCATTTCCTTAGCACGATAATTCATGGCAGCAGCCTCAATCACGACAGAGATATTTCGACCTGTTTTAACTGGAATACGGATACGAGGAATGGCTACGTCAGAAATTTCAAGTTCCTCTGCATTGTTCCCAAGACGATCAAATGTCTTATGCGTATCATAATTTTCCAAGTAGACAGCCAACTGAACTTGTGAAGAATCTTTTACAGCACTGGCACCGTAGAGGCTCATGACATCGATAATCCCAACCCCACGAATTTCAATCAAGTGTTTCAAGATTTCAGCAGGTTCTCCCCAAAGAGTTAATTCATCCTTAGAATAAATATCTACCCGATCATCTGCTACCAAGCGGTGCCCACGTTTGACAAGCTCAAGACCAGTTTCACTCTTACCGATACCACTATCTCCTTGAATCAAGACACCCATTCCATAGATATCCATCAAGACACCGTGAACACTGGTACGTTCCGCCAAACGAGAATCCAGATAACTAGATAATTCTCCAGACAAACGACTGGTAGCTGTACGGCTGGTTAAAATAGCAATCTTACATTCTCTAGCAGCCTTTAACATCTCCTCTGGGACCACCAAACCACGAGCAACAATGACCGCGGGTGTCTCAGGTAGAAACATTTTTTTCAAAACTTCATAACGGCTGTTAGAAGGCATGCCAATCAGATATGACCACTCCTTCATCCCCAAGAGCTGGATCCGTTCTGGAGTATAGTAATCAAAATAACCTGTCATTTCAAGACCAGGTCGCGTAATATCCGCGGTATTGATTTCCTTTTCAAGTAATTCTGGTTCGCCATAGACAATGTCTAGTCTAAGCTTTTCAATCACTTCTTTTACTAAAACCGACATCATTTCCTCCTTCAATCGACTTCTTTTTACTATTATATCAAATTGTAAGAGGATATTTGAGATTTTTGCAGGCTTTGGAGTATTTATTTAAAAGAAAAAGGACTAGATTACTCTAGCCTTTCATTTCAATTAGAATTTTTTACGTTTACGAGCTGCTTCTGACTTACGTTTACGTTTTACAGAAGGTTTTTCATAGAATTCACGTTTGCGTGTTTCTTGAAGAGTACCAGCTTTAGTAACCGCACGTTTGAAACGACGAAGTGCGTCGTCAAGAGATTCATTCTTACGTACTACTGTTTTAGACATTTTTTTCACTCCCTTCAAGTTCAAGATCTATTCTATTCTACACGTAAAAGGAATAATTGTCAAGAAAAAATGCGGTTAAATTTAGATTTTTTCTGCCATTTATACAAGTCTTGAAAGCGCTCAATAAAAAATACTGAATGGTTTCACTTTTTTATTTTTCAAGTAAGCTAAGTGCTTCAGCATCTGCGATGATGGTCACATCAGGGTGGTTTTGTAAACTACTTGCTGGTAGACTCTCAGTCACTGGGCCAGACACTGTTCCAGCAATAGCTTCTGCTTTCGATTCACCGTAAGCAAAGAGCAGGATTGACTTGGCATCCAAAATGTTTTTAATCCCCATTGAAATAGCTTGGGTTGGGACGTCTTCAATCTTGTCAAAGAAGCGCGCATTAGCTTCGATAGTAGACTGATCAAGTTCTACAAGATGTGTTTGGCTATCAAATGGTGTTCCTGGTTCATTAAATCCGATATGTCCATTGCGACCGATTCCCAAGATTTGCAGATCAACTGGATGGTCAGCCAAAATTTGATTGTAGCGTTCTACTTCAGCTTCAGCATTGTCCTTAACCCCACGAGGCAAGAAACTTTCTTTAAATGGTTTTTGGTTAAACAAGTTTTCTTGCATGAAGTAACGATAAGACTGTGGATTGTCCCCATCAAGTCCTACATACTCATCAAGGTTCACACTAGTTAGATTTGAAAAATCAAGGTCACTCTCAACAATTTCCTTGTAAAATTCAAGTGGGCTACTTCCTGTCGCAAGTCCTAGGGTTTGAGCTCCATTGGCCAATTTTTCCTTCAAAATCTCAAAAGCAACTTTTCCACCTTCGATTTGGTTTTCAACTTTAATAACTTTCATCTTTTCATCCTCCGTTTTAATCTATATTTATTATATGGTATAGACCAATTTTTGTCAAGTGAAAACGATTTAATTTCTAAAAAAGAGCGTCCAAACTTGAAACATGTTATAATGGATAGGATTAGAACTTAGAAAGAATGAACAGATATATGAATACAGCTGATTTTGATTTCCACTTGCCTGAGGAATTGATTGCCCAAACGCCCCTTGAAAAACGAGATGCCTCTAAACTCCTCATCGTCAACCGTAAGACAGGAGAAATGCAGGATAAACACTTCCACTCTATTATTGATATGCTGGAACCTGGTGATGCCCTTGTCATGAACGACACCCGTGTTCTCCCAGCCCGCCTCTATGGTCAAAAAGAAGAAACTGGAGGCCATGTGGAACTTCTCCTGCTCAAAAACACTGCTGGAGATGAGTGGGAAGTACTAGCAAAACCTGCCAAACGCCTCAAGGTCGGAACTCGTGTCAGCTTTGGTGATGGCCGTCTCAGCGCTGTCGTTACAGAAGAACTAACACACGGAGGCCGTATTGTCCGCTTTGAATACCAAGGAATTTTCCTAGAAGTATTGGAAAGTCTGGGTGAAATGCCACTACCACCTTATATCCATGAAAAATTGGATGACCGTGAACGCTATCAAACGGTCTACGCCAAAGAAAGCGGTTCTGCTGCTGCACCAACTGCTGGACTACACTTCACTAAAGAATTGCTGGCAGAAATCCAAGCCAAGGGTGTTCATCTGGTCTATTTGACTCTTCATGTCGGACTCGGAACCTTTAGACCTGTTTCTGTGGATAATCTGGATGAACATGAAATGCACTCAGAATTCTACCAGCTTTCTGAGGAAGCAGCTGCCACCCTTCGCTCTGTTAAGGAAAATGGTGGTCGCGTCATTGCTGTCGGAACCACTTCTATCCGCACACTGGAGACTATCGGTTCCAAGTTTGATGGGCAAATTCAGGCAGATTCTGGCTGGACCAATATCTTTATCAAACCTGGTTACGAATGGAAAGTTGTTGATGCCTTTTCAACCAACTTCCACCTGCCAAAATCAACTCTGGTCATGTTGGTTTCTGCCTTTGCCGGTCGTGAATTAGTCTTAGATGCTTATCACCATGCTATCCAAGAACACTACCGCTTCTTCAGTTTTGGCGATGCCATGTTTATCTATTAAATTTCATAATCAAAAAAACGCATATTATCAGGTATTATCCTTTGGTGCTCTAAGCTTTTCTAATGATAGACAGTCGCAAAAAAGTCTAAAAAGCTCTCAGAATCGTTGTCTCAGCACCAAAAATACGTGAAATTTGCATAATTAAAATAAATTTCAGGGGGAGTTATACAAAAAAACGACGATTTAAATCGTCGTTTTACTGATATAAATATGCAATCTTTTTTTGAAAATACGTCTATTTATTTTTTATGGTTTTTTATTGTAAAGTAGACCCAACCGAATGAACATAGGTTGTAGAAAGCAAATGAAAAAACTGCAAGGATGATAGCTCCTGTATCTAAATAACCTCTTTCAAGACCGTTTTTCAACAACAACAAGCCTGTAGTTTCGACAACGATCAAAAATAAAAATATATAAAAAATTTTCACATTAAGCATATTGTTACCGCTTTCTTTTTATTTGGTTTTATTGTACAACAAAAGTTGAAAAAAATCAAAAATACAAAGGAGTTTCCGTTATGTCTAAGATGTTTAAATGCATGTGTTTGCTAGTTATGTCTGTTTTCTGTATGTCTAGCATTTCCCCGTCGCTTGTTGTTTTTGCTGATGATAGCTTATCGGCAAACTCTAAAGTTGTATCTGGTGAGGATCAGTTTAAGAATGGCTCATCAGTGCGGTTCGGAGATACGCAAGTAAATATTTTAAGTGATGAAGTTCTTGAGGTGGTCAATCCAGATGGAAGTGTAGACACTATTGAACGACGTACTGATGGCGTCTATATCAATGGATCATTTTATATGGCTTATCAAAAGAATGAACTCGACCTAAATATATCTTTTAGATCATACGATCCTAATGTTTGGAATTACGTCAACACAATACATGGGAATAAAGAAGCCAACACATTCGCTCACTTCATGATTGATTCTGGAATAAGTTATATGATTGGTAAGATAGGTTCTGTATTGGGGGGTCCATGGGGTGCAATAATTGGTGGAGCATATATTGGTATGCAAACTTATGAGAGTTACTTGGAGTCACAAAGCCCATATCCATACTACATAACAAGTACTTATATCCATGTTGCTCAAAGAAAATGGAAGTTTATCACTGAATACTATAGAAACTCAGATTATACTGGGTATGTAAAAACCGAAACAAGCTACGTGAATTTCTAAAATATAAACCCTGCCTTTATATCTAGGCAAGGTTTATATTTTAGTTAATTGCTCAAGTAATTTGTAAGCATAATACTTGCGAAACTCTATTTGTTCAAGCGGTTCAAAAGCTCTTGTTTTTTATCCTCAAGCTCAGCTCTCCTTTGCTCGATTTCTTCACGTTTTTGGGCGATTTCTGCTTGCGCCTCGGGAGTTTCCAAAGTGCCTTGTGACTTGTGAAATTCTACTAGCATATCAACGATTTTTGAGTCTAATTCGTTAACATAATCAGGATTTGACCATTTCGGCACGTTGCTTGCAGGTGCTTGCTTTTTGCCGCCTTTTTTGAACGTTTTGGCTTGTTGTTCAGCTTTCTGACTATAGTTGGCCTCGTGGAATTTTCATATTATGCGTTTTGTTATGGATAAAAAATGAATTAATTTATTCTAAAGCTCGGATCTTTCAAACTCTGCACACTGGCATTGATAACCGCACCGACAATCAAAATCTTAGCAATGAGAATAAACCAGAACATCATGACCACCACGACGACGGAACTGAAAAAACGCACGTCCACTAGGTGATTGACATAATTATTGATATATACTGAAAAGATATTGAGCAGTAAGACCAGAGTCAACAAGACAAAGGCACTACCTGGCAACACATAGCGAATTCGTCGAACCGTAACATTAGGCAGGAAATAATAAAGCATGACCAAGATAGCGAAAATCAAGGCATAGATCAAGGGGCCTGTTAGATCTTGCAGATAATCAAAGATAGGACTATCCGATTTCCAGTGATTCTTGATAAGGTTGAGAAGCATGCGGCCAAAGACACTCAAAAACAGAGCTAAGGCGAAGAGAATCTGCAAGCCAAAACTGACAAACAAACTCATGAGCTGACGGGAAATCATTCCACGATTTTTAGCAACTCCGTAGGCTTTATTAAAAGCTTTCTGTAGGAAATTCATGGATTTTGAAAAGGTCCATAGGGCTGACAAAACCGCAAAACTCAATAAACCCGTTGAAGGTTGGGTCAACACTTCTGTGATAATCTTTGCCACCACATCATACATAGTATCGGGCAAGAATTCATTGACAACCTTTAAAAAATTGGAAACTGGAATCTGAAAATAGGGGAGGATATTGACTACCACCAAAAGCAATGGAAAAATCGAAATCAACCAATAGTAGGCTACTGCGACACTGGTAAACTCACTATCTGATACTTGATAATAATGCAAAAATGCTTTTAATAAAGGCTTGTCTATCAGCTCTTTCCACCACTTCTTCATATCATACTCCTTTATTTACAATCTTGATTAATTTCTTCTTACCAATTCCACCATATCATAAGGCAGAGTATTGGCAGCTTCCTTCAGAGAATAGTTCTCTAAGTTATTGACATTTTGTCGTAACTTCTTAGCATACTTGGTCGTAATCAATCGTTTTTCTTCATATTCAAAAATCAACTTGCGCTCCAGATAATAGCCTCTAAGCATTTCATCGATATTGTTGGGTTTGACACGGTTGATAACCCGTTCGACAAAGGCACCACTGGTGATAATAGCTGTTTCTCGGAGACGAGAATCCTGCATGAAGCTGATCAAAGAACTCTTATAAACCCCTTTTAGGTTTTCCAAACTTTCGATAATCATTTCTGTATTTTCTAGATAGAGCTCTGCAATTTGGTCATAGTCAAGGGCTCTGAGTTTCTGTGATTCTTCATTTTTCCAACTACGGAAGGTCTTGCCAAAGGTAAAGACTTCGTGAAGTAGAAAACGCAAAATCCGCAAGGAAACAAGGAAATAATAGGTCAATCGTGAAGCAAACTTGCGATTGATGCTTTGTTCCATGTTTTTCAGATAACGTTGGTAGACTCGATAGGCACGCTCACTCATCTTGCCTTCTTCGTAGGCTTGTTCTAAACCATCACTTTCAATACTGAGGATGAGAAGTTTCAAGGCCTCCCAGTCTTCTTGCTCACCCTTATTTTCTTGGTTCAGGATAAGGTTCTCTATTCGTCCATGGTAATTGTCAATAGCTGCATAGAGAGGGAGTTTATTTCTAGTGTCTTCCAACTCTTTTTCCAACTCTATCGTTACTTCATTCAAAATAGCAATATGCATGAGATGGTCCTTACTTTCTTCTTGTTCATCAGAAAGATGAGGCAGGATTAAGAGACCTGTTAAAAAGCTTACCAGCGTCACACCTGCAACGAGGAAAAGTAAGAGAGGATACTCCTGCTCTAGATTACTTGGTATCAAAAGAATCGTAGCAATCGACACGGTTCCCTTAACACCTGAGAAGGTCAGGAGAAGCATATCCTTTATATACTTATTTAGCTTTTTCTTGAGTCGTCTAGTCCTATAGGCAAAATAGCCATAGATCATGACAAAACGAATGGCAAAGAGGACAAAGGTAAGGGCTAAAAGAGATACTAGTAAGAGTAGAGGATTATAGATTGGATTGATCAAGATAGGTTCTGCTATCATTTCCAACTCCATCCCTAAAATCACAAAGACAGAACCGTTGAGCATAAAGTTCACTGTATGCCAGACCGTCTCAGTCACCGTATCCACTTGGGCTTCAAGGAGAGTAATTTTCTTAAAACGGCTTGCCTTTAAAATCCCAGCAACCACCACGGCAATAATTCCTGAAACATGGACTTCTTCTGCCAGGAAGAAGGTCACCAGAGGCAAACTCAATTCTAATAAAAGTTCGCTGGCAATATCCGTTGCTCGCACACTCAGCAAGAAGGTATGGAGGAAACGGTTGGTCATAGCTGTTAAAAAGCCAACTAAAAAACCGCCTAGGATTGAAAAGATAAGCGAACTACTAGCTTGCCCAAGGGAAAAGGCTCCTGTTGTCCAAGCTGTCAAGGCTACCTGAAAGGTCACCAAACCAGAAGCATCATTCAAGAGTCCTTCACCCTTAAGGATATTGGACACGCGCTTAGGAAAGCTAAAGCGCTCCGAAAGAGAAGCAAAAGCCACCAAGTCCGTAGGCCCAAGGGCTGCCCCAACAGCCAAGCAAGCCACCAAGGGAAGGCTAAGCCAAAGAAGATGGGCCAAGCCACCCAAACTCAGAGTCGAGATAAAAATCACTGGAAATATGAGATAAACAATAATTCGCCAGTGTTTTAAAATAGCTGTAATATCCGCTTCTTCCGACTCTCGGAAAAGCAAGGGCCCGATAACCAGGGCCAAAAACAACTCCGTATTGAGGTGAAAGTCGGTATTAGGTAAAAAGAGACCAATCACAATTCCCAAAAGAATTTGCACCAAAGGGAGAGGCAAAAAGGGCAGAAGCTTATTGGTTGTACTTGAGACAATCAAGACCAGTAAAAATAGGATTAGGTAAATCAGTAATTCCACGCACTTCCTCCTTAGTCTTTTTTACAACAGAATTCAAATATCTCCTTCTGCTCTTTGATTTTTTGGTCAATCTTGGAACAATCTTTGTGCTCAATTTTTCTCTGGCACCGTTCCATTTCAAGAGCAACTAATTTTTTCTTGATTTTAAGCATTTTTTTGCTCATATGCGCTTGGTCTAGCACACCCACTGCTCGTTCGTGGTGGGTTGATTCAACAAAATTCTGGCGCATGGCATCCAGCTTTTCACGTAGGTATTGTTTATCCATGTCTATATCTTTCTAATTTTTCAATCATCACTAAAAATGGTGGGGTGTTGACTTGATTCAGGGTTCGATAAATGGTAGCTGTGTACTCTTGTTGGTTCAACTGGCTAACAAAATCCAAGACAGCATCTTTCTCGATGTCTCCTCCTTCATGACCATAGTAAATCATAATGGCAATTCGTCCACCTTTGACAAGTAAACCACACAGCTTTTCTAATGCTTCAATCGTTGTCTGAGGTCGGGTAATGACAGACTTATCAGCTGACGGCAGATAGCCCAGATTAAAAATCCCTGCCTTGGCTTCTGTCACAAACTGGTCCAGTGTCTCATGGCCCTGCAAGATTAACTGGGCATTTGTCATTCCAGCCTGGTCCAAACGCTCTTGCGTCTTTTCCAAGGCTTGCTCCTGAATATCAAAGGCATAGACTTGCTTGGCTATCTTGGCTAGAAAAAGAGTATCATGCCCATTTCCCATGGTCGCATCCACTACGGTATCGTCCTGAGTTACAACCTCAGCTAAAAAATCATGTGCCATCTCAAGTGGTCTTTTCATTATTAAACTCCTGTTTTACAGCCTTACATCCTTGAACGCTTCCACGACGTCGCATCTCCATCTCAATGCTGTTGAGAACTTCCCATTTATTGAGGCTCCACATAGGCCCAATCAGCATATCCCTAGGTGCATCTCCTGTGATTCGATGGATGACAATATGTTTGGGAATGATTTCCAATTGATCACAGATAACCTTTACATATTCGTACTGACTCATTAACTGCAAACGTCCCTCGTGGTAATCTCGTTGCATACGTGTATTAGTCATGAGATGGAGCAAGTGTAGTTTAATCCCTTGAATATCGTTGTCCATGACACAGCGGCGGACATTTTCAATCATCATCTCATGGGTTTCACCAGGAAGTCCGTTAATCAAATGAGAAACAATCTCAATTTTGGGATACTTTCTCAAACGCTTGACCGTTTCCACGTACAATTCATAAGAGTGGGCACGGTTAATCAAATCAGAAGTTGTTTCAAAAGTAGTCTGCAAGCCCAATTCAACCGTCACATGCATGCGCTCCGACAATTCAGCCAAATATTCAATGGTTTCGTCTGGTAAACAGTCAGGGCGTGTTCCGATATTAATTCCCACTACACCTGGCTCGTTGATAGCCTGCTCATAGCGTTCCCGAATCACTTCCACCTTTTCATGGGTATTGGTAAAATTTTGAAAATAAACCAGATACTTCTGCACGTCTGGCCACTTGCGATGCATAAAGTCAATTTCCTTATAAAATTGCTCACGGATAGGCGCATCCGGTGCTACGATAGCATCTCCAGAACCTGAAACCGTACAAAAAGTACAGCCTCCATGAGCCACAGTTCCATCACGATTGGGACAGTCAAATCCCGCATCAATAGGGACTTTAAAGGTCTTTTCTCCAAAAAGTTTTCGATAATAATCATTCAAGGTATTATAAGATTTCATAACCTTCATTATAACAAAAATCACCCACAATCTCAAAAGACTGACTTTCCTATAAATTCCTCTGTTTCTCGTTTCCTTTAGGCATTTTTTATGATACAATATGGATATGATTTTAATGAAATTAGCATCTATTTTATTATTGATACTGACCTTAGTCGTCTGCATTATCATAACCAAACTTTTTAGATTAAAAAAACTAGGACGAAACTTTGCGGATTTAGCTTTTCCAGTTTTAATATTTGAGTATTACTTGATTACAGCTAAAACCTTTACCCATAATTTCCTCCCTAGACTGGGTCTAGCCCTCTCCCTCCTAGCCATTATTCTCGTCTTTTTCTTCCTTTTGAAAAAACGTAGCTTTTACTATCCTAAATTCATCAAATTCTTCTGGCGTGCAGGATTCTTAGTGATCCTTATCATGTATATCGAGATGATTGTTGAATTGTTCTTAATGAAATAATCGAATCTCTAAACATTTTCTAGGGATTTTTGCTTTCTCTACAAAATAAGATAGACAATAACACTATACAATTTTATACAAAGAAAATCCCTTAGAAACTTATATTCCAAGGGATTTATCTTCTATCTAAGACAAGAACTTCTCTCTAATCTTTAACGATAAAGAAGGTATCAAAATTTCTAGTCTTCTTTTTTACCTTTAGTGGCTACTAAGCCTGCACCCAAACCTAGAAGAGCTAAACCTGCTGCTACTGCTGCTTGTTCTGCCTCTGTTCCAGTGTTTGGCAAGTGATTCTTTTCATCTTGCTGGGCTTCAACTGAACGTGAGCTCACTTGTTTTACATCCGTTTTCTCAGTTGATACTTGTTGTTTCATAGTTTCTTTAGCTTCTGGTTTTTGAACATCTTGATCTTGTAGAACAGACTTGCTAGCTTCCTGAGGAGCTGGTTTAAGCTTTTCTTGAGAAGCTGATTTTGTATCCTTTATAGCTGTACCAACCTCTACAATACGGTCCTGAGCTATAACTTTATCATAGCTTTCTTTCTCAGTTCTCTTGCCATTTTCTACTTCAATCAAGTGAACACGGAGACCTTGTCTTCCTTCTTGGAGGATACGAGTTTCACCTACATATAACTTGTCAGACTTACGCTCCTGGATTTGGAAGCCAACTGCCTCTTCCTCAACTATAAGCTCTGGTCTGTTGAAAACTAGAGTATTGGATTCGTCCTCTGGAAGAGCGGTTCCTAGTTTAGTTCCGACAACAACAATACGATTTGTTGGAGTCTGAACTACTTCACGGAATTTTTCTTCCTTACTTCCGTCAGGATTGATAGAGATAAGGATTCGTTCCTTACCAACTTGTCCTTCTTGTTCTAAACGAGTTTCACCTAGATAAAGCCTTGAATCTTTTTTCTCAATTGTCTTGTAGGCCAAATCTTGTTCAAGAACTTCTAATTTTGGTAAATCCTCCTGTACTGCAGCAACTGTCTTCTCAGAAACTGGTTTCTCCTTAGTCAACTGTATACGGTATTCCTTGACTTGTTTTCCACTCTCTGAAACTAGGCGAACAAGTACTGGAAGGCTATCATCTCCACTATCTACAACTGTTGAAGCTACTTGATTGTTTTCTTTAACTGAGACTTTTGGACGTTGACCTTTATAGGTGATTTGATAGTTTTGACGATTTTCAGTAAAATCTGGAAGTTCTTTTCCATCTACAAGAATCTTCGATTGAGTGCTTTCTTGAGGAAATTCGCTTGGTGCAAGGAAGATCATCTCAATCATCGCAACACCGCTCTTATCTGCTTTACGCTCCATACGCCATCTCATGGCTTTGGCTTTAACAGCTTTAAATGTTACGTTTATTTCATCACCAGCTTCAATGTCTTTATCCGCACGATAAGGAACAGCTTCCCAATTTTCTGGGTTGTTGAATGGATGTCCTGATTCGTAGGCTTGGTAGTTTGAATAGTAGGTAGGAACTGCAAAGTCTGGACCGACATAACGTTCCAAAACAAGTTTAGATGGTGCATCTGTACCACTATCTGCAAAGAAGTGAAGTTTGGCTTGCGCAACAGTCCGCTCTACAATCTTACCATTTTCACGGAAGATCACACCTGCTGATACTTCTGGATTAGAAGATGGCGTTGAAGACCAGTTTGTCCAACGACGATTTTCAGAGTGATCTCTATCATTGATATAGTCTACACGGTCATGAGAACTGTCGTCAATATCATTAGTTGCTGAAGCAAAGGCCTGGTTACTGTTTTCATCATAGTTAGGGTTATCTGAAAGAGCCTCACCAAGTTTGTCTGTCACTCTTACAGTGAACTCAGCAACGAGGTCACTACCAAGAACACGGCCTCGAACGATAAATTGACCTGCTTTTGTTAGATTTTCTGCAGGAACTTCTTCCCATTCAACTGCTAGATCTTTTATTTCGTAGCCGTCTTTACCTGTGAAGTAAACAGGAACCTTAGTTGGCAATTCAAGAGGTTGCCCTACTTGTAGCAAGCGAGCTTGTTTGACCGCGGCAACTGGTTTACGAGAGAGTAGGTCTTTATTGCTTGTAAAGTGCAGACGGTATTCTCCTAGAATGTCGCCATTTTCAGCTTTCGCGATGACACGAACTGGCTCACCTTCACGAACGCTTGGAACGACGGTAGCGAGACCATTATTGCTAACACTTGCTGTTACTGCAGGAACTTTTCCATCTACAGACTCAAGATAGTAGTCTGCCAAATCAGGGTTAAAGTTTACTAAATCTTTGCCATCAACTTGGATTCTTGTTTGTCCTTGTTTGGCTGCTAGCACTTGTTTGGCAAAAATCTGTACTTCTGTGATAGAAGTTCCACGCTTATTGTCTGCTTTAACCATCCGAATGCGAACAGCATAGGTTTCAACCTTATCAAAACTAAAATGATTCATTTCTCCGGCCTTGAGCTGAGCTGGTGCCTTTAGATTAGTCACTGGTTTCCAGTTAGCAGGATCATTAAAGACATGATTTTCACCGCTTACAAAGCTAGGATTTTTAGGAGCTGTTGGAACGGTTTTACCAACATAATACTCAATCACATAAGACTTAGGAGCACCCACTCCGTGGTCTTCATGGAATCCAACGCTTAAGTTATCAACTGATCGTTTGCTCAAGATACCTGAATCTCCAAACAGAACACCGACTGAAGCTTCTGGATTACTACGATTCCAGTTTGTCCAACGATTGGCTGGTCGATCATTAAAGGAAATCAATTTATCGTTGACGTTTGAAACAGGATCGGTCGGATTTGAGTCTGAAGCAAAGGCAAGTGGTAATTCTGAACCGGTCCATTGGTCAGAAATGTTTGCTCCTTGCTCAGTCTGAGCAGATACGCGAACATGGAGTTTAGTTGTTAATTGCGTACCTTCTAGGCGACCATTAACTGTAAAGACACCTTCCTTGGCATATTGATCTGGACGAACCGCATCCCATGCAACCTTAGCTGATGAAACGTGACCATTTGAATCATATGTACGAACGCTTTCTGGTAATTGTGGTGCTTCTGCGATTGGAGTTGTCACACTGACTTCTTCAACTGAAACGATGCCTTCTACAGATACTTTAGCACGCGCTTCAAGGTCAATCCCTTCAACTTTACCTAACACCTCAAAGGTTTGATAGTGGTCTAGTTTTTCTTTTGGAATAGCTTGCCATGTAACTTTATGAGTTTTAGGGAAACCTTTGTCATACTCAACAGTTACTGTTGTTGGAAGAATTGGTTCTTGATGCAAGTCTGTCACTACATTTATTGGACGGATGGATTGCGCAATCTTCTTCTCAGTATTGGCTTGAATAGTGAGACTAACCTGGCCTTCAGCACCCTCATATACAGCTTTCAGAGCGACTACTCCTGATCTATGAAGTTCAAGCATTCCCTTACGGACTGCAACTTCCCCTTCACCACTTGTAGAGAAGGTCACCTTATCAGCTGGTAGAACTGCTTGTGTTCCGTCCTGATAGTGAGCAAGAACAGACAATTTCACTGTTTGATCTTCTTTAAGGCCGTCAGCTTGCTCCACTTGCAAGCTCAAATGGTCAATTTTTGGTGCTTCTTCTAGGAATTGGATTGCATAGGTTTGAAGAGGGCCACCATCTTTTGGCTGAACAAAGATGCTTGCGCGCATACCGTTTGCTGTACTGGCTTGAAGGACTGTAACATCAGCATTTTCAGCACTTGCTGTGACTTCTGGCAATTGGGCACCATAAGCTAGAGTACGATATTGCATTGGTTGTTGACTAGTAAGGCCTGTTACTGCTTCACCTCCAACAGTTACAGTTGGCACTGCAGGTGCTGCAACATTCCCTTCTTCTACCACAAGGGTTGCATGAATAGTTTCTCCAGCTAACTGACCAGTCATTTGAATACGTGATCCAGCTACTGAAAGTTTGGCTTTATCTGCTTCCGCAATCTCCCAGTTATCTACTTCGTACTCTTGTACACTTCCATCAGTTACAAGTATTGACACATATTTATCTACAGTGCTCAAGTCTGCTCCTGGAGCAACACGTTTTACAGTAGGAAGTTCTTTTGCAATTGCTAGAATTTCGACACGGGCCTCAACTTTACGTCCGTCTGCCATACCTTTAACAGTTACAACACCTGCTTGGTTTACATCAACTGAAGACCAAGTTACTGGACGTTTTTCACGACTGCCATCACTGTAGATAAAACCTACTGTTTTCGGCATTTTTGGATCTTTTCCTAGCAATGTACGAACTTTTGCTACTTCTGTACCCAGAACAGTCTTTTCTTGTCCTTCTTTTTTACCAGTAAAGACAGTCACTTGGTCAGATTTCAAGAGATCAGAATGAGCAGTAAGGGTGAATTTTCCTGCTTGCTCGGTCGATTTTACAATGGCAACACCTTTACCATTAAAGGCTTTACGAATCCATGAACCATCGGCTTGCTCTTTGAAACGTTCACGGCTGGCTTGTTCTCCGTTATCGACACCAACAAGCTGACCTTGACCATGCAATTGGAAACGAACCATATTATTAGCGGTTGGAACTAGATGTCCTTTGCTGTCTACAATCTCATAATAGATATAAGTCAAATCTTTACCATCTGCCGCGATTGCTTGTTCTTCTTTGATGAGACGAACAGCTGCTGGTTTGCCAGCAGTTGTGATCTTGTCTCGAGCAATTTCCTTGCCAGATTCATCACGAGCTATTGCTTCCAAGGTACCTGGTTTATAAGCAACTTTCCATTCAAGATATAATTCATTAGCATTTGCACCTTCTTGATAAGTGCGTCCATCGCTAGTTTGTTTTTTAGTAAAGGTCTTCTGTCCTAGGGATTCACCGTTCAACAATAGCTCCACACTTGCAGCGTTAGAGTAGGCACGAACTGGAATTTTACCATCTGCATCAGCTACATTATCTTTTAGAGTTGGGTCCTCCCAGTTCCAGTGAGGAAGTAGGTGAACCATCGGTTTTTTCTGAGCAGATACCCATTGGCTCTGGTAAAGATAGAAATCATTTTTTGGAATACCAGCTGTATCTACAATACCAAAATAAGAACTTTTGACTGGTGTTTGATTTTGGTTGTGCCATGGCGTAGGTTCACCAATGTAGTCAGTACCGGTCCAGATAAACTGTCCAGCATAGCCAGCATTGTCACGGTCAAAAGTCCATGAAGCTGTTGCCGTTTTACCCCAACCAACACGATCATTTCCATAATCAGACTGCTCATAGTTACGATAGTCTTGATTACTGTGTACCAATTCACGCTCTGGACGATAATAACTTCCACGAGTACGAGTAGCTGAAGATGTCTCTGAACCATAAATCAACCACTTTGGATGCTTAGCTCTAAGAACTTTGTAGTTATCTTCGGAGTAGTTAAATCCAACTGCATCCAGTTCATCAGCAATTTTCTCATGCCCACCGCTACCATTACCAAAACGGAACTTATCAGCTCCCATAGTCACATAACGAGTATTATCAACATCCTTGATTACTTTAACCAAACGTTTAACAGTAGCTAGAGAATGGGGATCGCCATTAGCTTCTCCAATCTCATTTCCTATAGACCACATAAAGCCAGCTGGGTTATTTTTGTCTCTTTCTACCATGGTACGTAGATCATAATCTGACCATTTTTCCCCTTTTTTAGCTTCAGGGTGGGTTGCATCTTTTTCAAAGAAACGACCATAATCGTATGGTTTCTTACCTCCATACCAAGTGTCAAAAGCTTCTTCCTGAACCAATAAACCAAGTTCAGCTGCAATCTGTAGTGTTTGAGGACTTGCTGGATTGTGGGTTGTACGAATCGAATTCACTCCCATATCCTTCATCTGTTTCAGACGGCGATATTCAGCCTTGTAGTTTTCCTCCGCACCCAATGCTCCATGATCGTGGTGCAAGGAAACACCGTGGAACTTGATGTGTTCACCGTTCAAAGAGAATCCTTGGTCTGGAGTCCAGTTATAGTAACGATAACCAAATAAATCTTTCTTAGCATCTACAAGCTGACCATCTTTGTAAACACGAGTCACCATCTCATATAAAGCAGGTTTATCAGACGACACTGTCCACAATTTAGGTTTTTCAACCTCTAATGCTGATTCCAAATGAATTGTTTCTCTAGCTTTTAGAATCTTACTCTCAGTTCGAACAAGTTCTGTAACTGCCTGACCGCCCCGTTCAAAAATTTGATACTCTGCTACGAGCTCATGATCCTTATCATCTGTATTAACGATTTTACTGCTCACATGAGTTTCAACCTTGCCATTTTGTTGGTGTTCAAGTTTTGGGGTTAAGATAGTTGTACCATTTTTCTCAACATGAACTTTATCTGTCACTTGCAAGCTCACATCACGATAGATACCACTTCCTGAATACCAACGACTACTTGGCTGTTTGTTTACTGCATGAACAGAAATAACATTTTCTCTTCCATCCTTATAAAGATAATTGGTAATGTCATATGAAAATTGATTGTAACCATTTGGATAGTGACCAACTAATTGACCATTAACAAATACTTGAGAATCCATGTAAACCCCATCAAAGGTCACACGGACATCTTTATTTAAATCTTTTTCGTCTAACTTAAAAGTTTTACGATACCATCCATCTCCACCATTCAGTTGGCCTCCTTCATTTTGAGACGGTGAATCATGATCAAAATCAAAATGAATACTCCAATCATGAGGAAGATCCATTTTTTTCCAAGAAGATATATCTGTATCTGGTTTAACAGCTTCTTTAGCATTGGCATTTAGCTTAAAGTGCCAATTTTGATTGAAAGAAAGGTTTCTATCTTCAATTAACTTATCAACAACTTCATTTGCAGCAGATTTGAATTCCTTCTTATCTTTTGAAACAGAAGGATCTTGTAATTCCGCTTTATTTGTTTCTTCAGCTACCTTCGTTTCTTCTATCCTACTTTTCACTTCAGTCTTACCTTCTTCTAAAGGAAACTCTTTATTATCAGCAACTGTAACTGGGGACTGATCTGCATGAGTTTGGTCAGAGACACCTGTAGCATCTGCATTATCCTTAAGAGGCACATTATCCGTTTGTTCACTTGATTTTTCCGCAACCATCACTTTAGATGTCTTTTCACTCTCTTCTTTATTTTCAGAATCATCATTCTGCTTACTTATTGAAATTAGTTCATTAGTATTTTCATTCGCATAAGCAGAAGAAGCTAGACTAAGGCTTGATACTAATAACAGCACACAGCTTCCTATGAGCACTGAACAAGCACCGACTGAAAATTTTCGAATACTATAAACGCTCTTTTTGTTCCAATTACCTTTTTGCATGGAATCCTCCTTTTTTAGTAACCGCTTTCATTTTTTTCTAAAAGCACGCTCCTTATTATAATTATCTTATAATACAATTTTATAACCAATAAAAAATTTGTCAACCTTATACAAATAAAAACAATATTTTTGATTGTTTTTTATAAAAATTAGAGAATTTTTTAAAACAAAAAATATTCTTTCCATCTTAAAATAAAATGAAAAGAGTAAGCTAGAAATATTCTTTTTGACTCAAAACACTCTTTTTAACAGAATTAAAAATACAAAAAGAGCAAACGAATATTTCAGCTATTTCCTGATTTCGTTAACTCTTAATTCTTATTTTGCTTTATAAATATTGGTTACATTCACCTTATTCCTAAACATTCCTATCAAGCTATATAATGTTACATCGCTATTTGAAAAATCTTATTTTCCTTCTTTATCCGGAAATAGGTAACCAATACCTACACAAGCTAGCACACCTGCTCCAATTACCAAGCCACTTGAAATTGGCAAAAGGTCCAAAATTGCATTTGCGATGATAAAAGCAATAATCAGACACATCAGACTAGCCTTGTAGTCCTTTTTCAAAAGATTCTCTAGAGTGAAAAATAGGAACAAGCCTACCGGAATCAGGGACCATAGGTTGATATCCAAACTTGGCCAGCCAACAGAACCAAAATACAATACTGTCGCTGCTGCTACTAAAAATATAATCCCCAATAATTTTTTCATTTGTTTATCTCCAATTTCTTTTTTAGGAAGTTAAGTTATCTGATAGTGACCTCACGTCCCTTATAAAAATCATTTTAGCAGAGGTCAGTTTCAAGAACAAGTTCTTTTGCCTATCTGGTCTCTATCTCGGTCTAAGTGGTTGAATAATAGCGATAAATAAGGAAGCAGGTGAAAAGCTTCCTTCCAAATAAAAAGGAATTAAGCAACCAAACGCTACTTAATTCCTTGAAATTATCTCATTACCTCTATTAGCCTTTAAATTTTGATAGACTCTATTTTCTAATAAATATGATCAATATTTGTCAATACTAACCCTTTCAATCAATTTATTAGTTATCTAAACTAAGTCTATTAATAAATCCAAAAAGGGTATCAATAGTAAAGTAAACTAAATAATTGAGTTATAGATGGCTATTTTCACAAAATTATTTCATCACCACACTATCTAATCTCAGTAAACAAACCATTTTTCTATAGCTTTTGTCTTCATCTTAATCTTTTTTCTTCAATCCAAGAAATGCACCTACAGTAAACATTATTCCGGCAACTAATGACGTGAAGACTTCGCTAACTGTTCCGGTTTTTGGCAACCTATCATTGTTAGTAGTTGATTTACTATCAATATTGGTATGTTTATTAGCTATGTTCTCTGGTTCATTAAGATAAACTTCCTTCTTATTTTCAAAGTTTTTATCATTTTTATCAGGAACTGTAGCTGTAACATCCTTAGTTGAATCAGATCTTTGACTTTCATCTAATTGACTATAATTTACTTGTACAGGAACTGTAGTTTTGACATCTTTAGTTGAATCAGATTTGTGTGAATGATTTTCTCTTTGTAAATCCTCTTTTCTGTGACTTTCATCTAATTGATTATGATTTGCTTGCACCTTATCTTTCTTTTTGGATACATCAAAAGTAGGTTTATTTTCCTCCTCCTTTTTCTCCTCTATTTTCTTGAATACAGGTTTTATAAGGGTATCTTTTGACACATTAATAACATAACCAACATCTTTTTTCCCTTCGACACCAGAAATTTCCCAGCCATCAAATTGATATCCTTTTTCTAATTCACCCTTATAGACAGGTAAAATGAAATCTTCTTCCGACACTATCGTTGAACTCATTTCTTTTCCATTTTGAATGGTCACAGTCACCATCTGAGGTTTTAATTCGCTTACCTCTCCCGTATCTTTGTTTAAAATGAATTCTTTTACGGTCGTATTTCTTGCAAAATCTTTTACAAGAATCTTAATATTTAGTGTCTTATCTGTTAGTTCTTTAATATCATCCAATGATTTATATTCTTTTCCATTTACATAAATATGTCGTTCTTGAATCTCACCATTGAATCCATTATTTCTCTTATCATTGATGTTAAAGACTACAGATTTTCCGTTAGCATATTCGATACTAGTATTTCCTTTTGGATCAATGTTTACTTCTGGTTTAACATTATCATATAAAAATTGATAGTGTACTCCAACCGCTTTCGCATTCAAATCGCTATAGCCAGTTTGAAGATAAACATTTCCATCCATATCTGTTACCTTATCTGGGAATCCGTTTGCTTTATAGTCTTTCATTCCCCAGTCCATGATATCACCGTCTTTAACATTAAGCTTAACGTTAAAATCTCTAGTGTTATCAATATGTAAATCTCCGTAGATTAAATAATTATCTACAACAGATTCATTAACTCTCAACTCCCAGTTAAAACCACCCTTATCAGAAATCTTACCTCTTAAATGGAATTCTGGATTTCGTACATAAATTTTATTAGATTTAGATGGATTAAAGTAGTTCTTGTCCATTGAAAGATTTACTGGTTTTGCATCAATAAATAACGTAGAGCCATCTTCTTTTATAGCTTCTACATTGGACTTATCCTCCCCAGTGTACTCTTTACCATCCTTACCAAATAATACCAGTTTAGAAGGATCTGTTACAAGATTTCCATCTTTATCGATTGCTTCCCCTTTATCGTTCATTTTAAAGGTAAACACTTGATATTTTACAATGTTAAAGCCGTCTAAAGCCGACATTAATACGGATTGAGTACTTCTTCCATCTTCAACATTTCTACTATCAGCATAAATTATTTTTTCTGAAAGGACTCTTAGATTAGGATTGGTCTTTTGGATTTTTGCTATATCTTCCTTGTTATAGACTCCATTTCCTTCTAACATATCCGTTTTTCCAGGATTATAGGTAGTCACTTTTAGTGCATAGCCTTTTCTTAGAATAATGTTATCTTTTAACAGATATTGTTGTTTTTCTGAATCAGAATAGATTTTACCAGATTCCATGTCCGTTAAATTGTTTGGTTTGTTTTTTGAAAGATCTCCTTCTCCTAATTCTATTACATTCCCATAACTTGATGCATAGGGATATTCTGTTTTAGTTTCCTTATTTTTTTCAGGCATTCTAATTTTCGTTTCAGCTTTTATCTGATCATCATCTTTAACAAAGAATCTCATATCTCCTGAAAAAGCTAATCCATCCACAATATCATTAATATTAGCGTATAAATCAAATGTCATCGTTTTTGAGTGAGAATCATACTTGGTCGTTTTGATTTCTATAGATTTATAATTATTTCCATAATATACCTTGGCATTTTTAGAAACATTACTTATCTTTCCAAGAATTTCAAAGTGTCCATCTTTAGACGGGCTTAGAACACCATAAATTTTTGATTTGATTTCGTCAAGTTTTTCAGTTTCATATTCTAAGGCGCTACCATCGTCATAAGCAATGATATTTCCCTTATCATCGTATTTATAATCGTATTCTTCTGTCCTCTTACCAGTTTCACTTGTAAAGTCATCAACTTCTCTAAATTTCTTTTTAATGAGTTTCTTCAAGTCTTTACTTTCAAACTCTCTAATTGTTGAAATAGTTTTATGAATAGTCAAGCTAGATTTTTCTTCGATAGACTCTGCATTTTCTTGATGATTTTCTATCTCAGTTGTATCTTTTTTAAGACTATCCTCTTTTCTATTTTCTAAATTTTTAAATTTAGATTCGGCAATCTCGCCAAGTTTTTGGTATTTAGATGAATCCTGATCAGGATCTACTAGATAATAAGAAATCATCCCCTTTTCATCAGCATGATCAGCAAATTTAATTCTATGAATCTTTGTGAAATTGCTAGAGCCATCTAATGCAATGACTTCAATGATTTTTCCTCTTAAATCTCCTGCACCATTAATTTCATAAATGGTATTTCCATCTTTGTCAAGCTTTCTATTTCTTCCTTGACCCTCACCTGCGTAAGTTACTTCAAGATTTTTCTCAACCTCTCCATCTTCATTAACCAGAGCGGCGCCAGCATACCAAACTTCGTTGGCAATCTCGTCAAATTTTTCAGGATGTTCTTTTTGATCTCTCGCAAATAGAGTTTCATTCTTGTATTGATCTTTTACCTTGTGATAAGTATCCTTTGTAATCAGCTTAATTTTTTCAGGATTTGAAAAATCAACCGAAACAATCTTAGGAGCTGTGTTATCAATTTTTACAGGAATATAGGAAACCTGCCATGGGTAATCTTTAGTTAATCTATATTTAAATTTATAGAAATATTGACCTTCTGCAATCGGTTCAAATTGACCTCTTATCCTAGTAGCTGGATCTTGGCTATCCTTGCTTTCTGGTGCATTTTCTTCTCTACCTCTAGGGTTATAGATGAGTCCATCCCATTTCAAGTCACCCCAAACTTTTAGTTTTGAAGATTTGATTCCCTTTGCATCATTTCTCTTAGAGTTTAAAATTCCTTTAATAAAGTGTTCTCTCGAAATGACTTTTAAGTCAATTTGATTTTCTCCCTCTTTATTTGTATTTACTATTGAAATCATGCCTTCTTCTGCACTTCTTAATACAAGTGGAGAAGGTGTTAATCCTCTCTCAAGTTGAGCATCTTGAGGATTTCCATTTGAATCTAAGGGATAAATTTTAGCAATATTAGAACCACTTGATGATGGTGCGTTGATCCCTTCGTTATTGAAAGCAAATAATTCTGGATTTTGATCTAGGGATGTTGTATTTTTATCTTTTCTATTTTGTATAACTCCTGCTGGATTAAATTTATCTATACCATGTTCTCCACCAATTCCCTTATTTAAGGTTCCTGGAATTTTTGGTTTACCATCATCATCATAACCTTCCATTGTTTTTGATTTTGAACCTTCTTCCCAGGCCCATTTATCAAGGATTGGTTCGTGGTTCCAATCCCCAGCAAATCCCATTAGAGGCATCGATAAAGAAGGTTGGAAATTTGTTTTCTTCCCGTTGGAGTTTAGAGCTTCCATTTCTTCCACTGACTCAAAATGAATAAATGATTCTACAAATTTATTTTTATTTTTAGCCTCTCCAACGTTTATAACCGCATTTAAATCAAAGCTAGAATTTGGGCCTATAGTGAAAGTGTCATGCTCAAATGTGATATTTGCTCCTTTGACTTTTTCTGGGTGGATTTCTGGAACAATTTGCTTCCCATCTGGAGATTTTTCATCTTTGTATGTTTCATCCAGTTTGAGTCTATCAGTTAGAGCATCTGTAGTTACCGCTGATGCTGAAACTTTAAAGGTTAAAGGTCTGTTTGATGTATTGTGAAGCTTAATTGTAAAGTATTTTTTATCTCCTTTTATTTCTTTAAGAGAAACAGAACCATAAGAGTTTACCAAACCTTTAGAATCCGTGTTTTTGAAAGTAGCTACGACTTCATTTCTCAAAGCATTAGCAACATTAATTAGCCCTGCCCCCTGTTGTCTAGGTGATGCAAAGTATTGACTTTTTTCTTTCCAAGAAGTCGCATCCATCATAGGCCGTGCAGTATTTTGTAGGGCAATTTTTGTAAGACTTGTAAGGTCTATTTTGTCATCTCCTTCAAGATTTTTCAAGGCAGGTCTTTCAAGCATTTCCTTTAACTTTGGCCTAATCAAAACAGTAGAAGCTGCTACGATTGGAGTTGCCATACTAGTTCCTGACATATAGCCATAAGTTGATTTCCCATTAATGACATTGAGAGTGGATTTAATATTTTTACCTGGTGCTGAGACATCAGGTTTTAAAAGCAAATCTGTTCTCGGTCCCCAAGATGTGGATCCTGCTGGAACTATGATATCTTCTTTATACAATTCTTTGTCTGTGTCAGATGCAAACTTAAAGTCAATCTCTTTTTCGTCACCTACATTCGGTTTATTAGAATTATAGCTTGCCATATCAATTGGATAGTATTGCTCCAATTTATCTTTGAAATCTTCTTTACTATTTCTTTTAACCTCAGTTTTTTTATCAGGATTAATCATGTTCCATAGCTTTACACCATCATCTCCTGAAATTGAAAATACTTGACTTTTAGTCCCTTCATCCGCTTCATATCCCATGGCTGGAAGCTCTGTCCAATTATCTCTATTGTAGTAATTGACAGTATTTACAACCATAATGGCGCGTGCGCCCTTATCCGTTGCTCTTTTAAAAGCATCTTTTAAATCCTTGGTATAAATTCGATCCATTACTGCAATTTTGCCCTTAAGATCCAATCCTATCAAATCTTTGTCTTGCCCCTTGCCTATATATACAAAGTTTAATTTACTAGGAGCTTTTGAACCGTCTTCATTTGTTGTGATTTTATTCTTATCGAAAAAGGCCCCTATATTTCTGTATTTAAAATTTTCTCCACCTATGTTGACTTTATCAAACTCAACTGTCTGATTTTTAGCAGAAGCGACCGCTATCGCATCTTCATGTGCTGCAGTTCGCGTTACATTTCCAGTGTCGGTCATTTTCAGATTATTATTTGCCACTAAATCCCATGAAGAACTTGAAGCAGAAGTCGCATAGTTACCCGTAGCTACAACCATTGGAATGCCTGCTTTTCTTAACGCTCTAATAGCTTCCCAATATTTCTCACCTACAAGACCTGTTCCTGTAAAGCCAGATGATACTGAAACAACATCGACATTGTGTTTGATCGAATCTTCAATAGCATGAAACATTGTTTCATCTCCTGCGAAGCCAGATCCTGCGTCAGAGTACATTTTATAAGAGAAGATCTGTGCATTAGGAGCAATTCCATCTATTCCGTTAAAGTTTTTAATATCTTTTTCAGTATCATTTCCCGCAAGAATCCCTGCAATATGCATTCCATGTGGATCAAAATAATCGCTTCCATCATCAGCTTTTTCTACAGTGATTTTACCACCATTATAATAATTGAAAGCATGAGGGATTTTATCACTCAACCAGAAATTTTTATCAGTACCTTTTAAGTCTTCTTTTTTAAATCTCATTGAGTCTTTGGCATCATCATCGATTCTCATAGCCTTATGCCTATAATCTGTCCCAGTATCGATGTTTGAAATGACCATACCCCGACCATCAAAGTTTTTCCCAAATGGAGCATTGATAGATTTTAGGTAATCTATAGCCTCTTCAACTCCAATTTCCTTTCTGGCATGATTCATCATTGGCTGGACTTTTTGTGATCGTTCAACCGATGAGATACCTTCTATTAGTTTAATTTTGTCCAGATTATCTGGAGTTGTTTCTATTGCAACACCATTAAAAACTGTATCATAAGTATATAAAACTTTTGTATCCTTAAGATTGGATAATTCCTTGATTGCTTTTTCTCCAGATTCTTTATCTTTAAATTCAGCAATATAGACAAGTTTATCCTCTTTTTTGGGACTTTCTGGGGCTTTACTTGCAGACGAGTCTGCATTATCTCCTTGAGATTGATTGGAATCTTCTTTTTTGCTTGTTGCTTTTTCGTTGTTAGCTTTATTATCTATCACAGATTCTTTACTAACAACTTCTTTTTCCTCAATAACTGTTGTTTTCTTATCTTCAGTATCCTTTGAAGTTTCTATAGCATTATGAATATCTTCATGTTTCTCTTTATTCTCTGTTTCCTTATCTACTACTACTTTTTCTTTATCAGAGATATTTAAAGCATCTTCAGAGCTAGATGTGTCTGCTAAAACTACCTCATTAGGGACATATGCTGCTAAAATAACTGCAGCTGTGGTTAATGACAATACTGTACTTTTTTTCATTTTAATTCCTTACATATTTATTTAACTTCCAATAGATAGAAAACTTTAACTTTGCTAGCCTTTGTTATAAAAAGTTTTACTAAGTATTATCTAGGACATAGAGTAGTGCATTTATATATAATTGTTAACTCTCTGAAAATAGTATATCAATTAAAAAAATTTAAGTCAAGAAAAATTAACATGCATTAATTTATTTTTTAATAGGTATTAAAAATAAGGTTAAGTCAAAAACTTTCGTAGTTAACTGGGGAATATTATCAGAACATTCACACCATCAAAAATAGTAGCAATCAACTTAAAGCACTAGCAACATCACAAAGTCAAACATCATTGATGAAATATCAGCGCTATTAAACAATATAAATAACCGCTAAGAACGAGGCTTAACGGTTATTTTCTACATATCTAATTTTTCAAATCCTCAGTCATATCTTCACCTGTGACCTAGGCTTTACGAGTACTTTGCTCTAGCAACTGAGCTAAATCGGCGATTACACTTACAATATAGCGATCTGAGAATAGATGTCAAGGAATTTTCATTTCTATTAGAAAAAGCCTGTCCTGAGACAAGGCTTTGATATTCTATTATTTACGACCCTGCACTTTCGTAGGCATCTAAGCCCCTATCCCAAAGTTTAAGGGAAATGACAAAGAAAACAAGGGAAATCAACATCAAACCTCCGATGTTAAAGAGTACATCCTTGTCCTGTAAGAAATAGCTGGCAGGATAGTAGGCCGTAAAGGCAAAAGGCACGATAAAGCTGATCAACCAACGAAGAAGCGAATTGTAAATGGAAATTGGGTACTTGGCAAAATCATTAAACATATAAAAAATGTAAATCATAGCTCCTGATTGCTTGGTCCAAAAAGCGATGCTGGCTGTCGCGATTTTCAAGGAAGTATAAATCAAGGTCGCAAAAGGAATACAGACTAGGAAAAGCAAGAATTTTGGAAGAGTCCAAGAAATGCTTGATACTGTTGTCGCTAGTAAAATTCCACCGACCAATAGTTCGCCCAAGGCATCAATCTGAAAAGTCTCGACTAGGATGTGGAAGAGAGGATTGATGGGACGCGTCAGGTACTTATCAAATTCTCCTTTTCGCACCAAGCGCTGTCCCAGAGCCCAAAGATTGTCAAAAAAGAGATGGTCAAAGCCCTTAGGAATCAAGGAAAAACCATATATAAAGGCAATTTCTTGAAAAGTCCAACCTTCTAGGGATGGGATGTGTTGAAAGATGACATTGAGAAATAAGAGGTTCAGGCCTTGAGTCAGAAAGACTCCCAAGACACCAACCACAAAATCGACCTTGTATTCCATGATTTGCTTGATGTATTGTCTGATAAAAATCAGATGCATGCGTTGATATTTTTTCATACTAACCTCCTTGAATGGTGATAAAGGACTGGACTCGTTTCCAAATCAACTGAGACAAGCCCACCATCACTAAGAGCCAGAAAAACTGCAAAAGGAGTGCCTGAAGCATCTGACTGGCATCGTATTTTCCAACAATGATCATAACTGGAGTATAAATCAAGGATGAAAAAGGCAGGAAGGACAGAATATCTGCAACAAGCTTTGGAAAGAAAGCCAAGGGAATCAAACTTCCAGACATAAAGGCCACTATGGAAGTCTTGAGTAAATTGGAACCCCATAGATTTTTAAACACAAAGGCAGAAAAACCAAAACAGATATTAAAGAAAAAGTTAATCAGATAGGCCAGCGTTAAGCTAAAGAGGTAAAGGACAGTTAATCCCAGCACTTCTACAATCCCTTGCCCAGATAAGATTTTCATCAAAACAATAACGCTTAAAAATGGCAGTCCAACAGAGATAAAAATCAACCACTTGGAACCAAGCTCGGTAAAGAGATAAGAGGCTGCAAAATGCACTGGTCGCAACAAACGCATGATAATGGACCCATCCTTGACCTCCTCTCCAATCATAAAGGAGCTATCTGACCTAGTCAAAAGATTAGTCACAAAACTCATGATGATGTAGAGGGTGATATCTGCCATACTAAAGCCCTGAATCAAAGACTCCTGCGAGGAATCAAAGACAGCCTTCCAGAGATAAAAGGCCACAAAAGCACCCATAACATCTCCGATCCGATAGAGAATAAAGTTGACTCGATAGGTAATCAATTCCTGAACACCTGCATTGATAAAGGGTTTATAACGTCTCCACAATTTGACCATCTTAGAGCTCCTTTCGGTAGAAGCGGCGGATAATATCCTCAATATCCGTATCCACCATTTTCAAATCGCGGATTTCAAAATCAGACAGGGTTTGCTTGATAATGTCAGCCGACTGGTAGAGGGAACTATCGAATTCAATGTTGAGACTATTCCCTTGTCTATCAATTGTCATATCCGAAAACCCTTCATAGTGAGAAACGAGATGACTTTGACCTGGTAGCAGTTCAAAGGAGAGTGTCTTCATCTTACCAAAGGTCTCCTTGAGTTGGCTCACCGTTCCATCAAAAATCTCCTGTCCCTTGTCTATCATAAAAATCCGATCACAGAGTTGCTCAATGTCGCTCAGGTCGTGAGTGGTCAAGAGAATGGTGGTTTCTTCCTCCTGATTGATTTGGGTAATAGCCCGACGAATGTTATCCTTGACCGAAACGTCCAAACCAATGGTAGGCTCATCTAAAAAGAGAACCTTGGGATTGTGAAGCAAGGAAGCTGCAATGTCCGCCCGCATGCGCTGTCCCAATGAAAGAGTTCGCACAGGATCCTTGATAAAGTCTTTCAAATCCAAGACTTCATTTAAAAAGTCCATACGCTTATGAAAGAGAGAGTCTGGCACATCGTAAATCTCCTTCAAGACCGTGTAGGTCTCTTGCAGTGCCAAATCCCACCATAGCTGGGTTCTTTGTCCAAAGACAACACCAATATCTTTGACATAATCTTGACGATTATCCTGCGGAATCTTGCCGTTAATCCGACAAAAACCAGATGTCGGTTTTAAAATCCCTGTCAGCATTTTGATGGTTGTCGACTTTCCAGCACCATTTGCCCCGATAAATCCTAAAATCTGCCCTTTTGGAACTTCAAAAGTCAAATCCTTGACCGCTTCAAAGATCTGCTTTTCAGGATGAATAAAGGAACGCAAAGCCCCCTTCAATCCCGGTTCCTTAACTGTCTTCACAAAATTTTTCTGAAGATGTTCCACTTCTATCATTGCCATATCTATCTCCCTATCGCAAGGAATAGCAACATTGTGTTTTTGACTACAAACATTCTAAATCCTTACTTTCTAAACCTGCTACATTTTATTATTACAGAAGGCTTTATACCAACCTATTATAGTCCAATAAAAACTAAAATGCAAGCGTTTGCCTAAAGTTTATGAAATGAGAGATTTCTCTCTTAAAATACTATTTTTAATTCAAAATCATCTTTTCATCCAATTTTCTCCTAAGCTCCTTCAGTATTATTTTTGTCAGTCTATCTTGGATTGTTTCAGTTGCATTTTCATTGAAATATACAATAAACTCATCGGTTGTCTTTCCAATCTTTCTCTTTGTGCCAATGTTTTTTAGTTCTTCCAAAAATTCTACTTTCCGTTTTTCAATTTCTGACAACAAAAAAGGAAGTATCTGCAATTTACCGCTTTTACTTCCTCTCTCTAATTTTCTTTGATTATCTTACTTCGACAAACTGAGATTTAGATTGTAACCCTTACGGAACATAAAACGGGCCATGCTCTTGAAGTATGTTTCATAAGATCATAGTTTAATGCTAAGTGTAGCTACATAGTCATTCCCATAACGTGATAATCGATGTCTTTTGTCACATGATTCATAAAAATCAATCATAGCAAAACCATTTTTAAGTTGTCCTCTAATCTGAGTTTCTAAAGTATGGCTAAATTCATATCCATATTCTGGATTTATGGTTATCTTTCCTTCCTCTTCAAGCTCTTTTGAATTAAAAGGTAATAAAAACTTCAAAAGCAGTTCCTCATCAGGTTTGTCCCATACAATATCAGCATCATACATGTATATCCAAGGATTCATAAATCCAACCATCAACAATCCACCCTTTTTCAATACTCGAGAGGCTTCTTTATACATATTTTCCAAATCCTCTATATATACATTTGAAACTGGATTAAAAATAATATCAAAAGTTTCATTTTCAAATGGAAATGGTTCTGTCATATCACCTTGAACTGTATTAATTTTTAAGCCTTCTCTTTTAGCAACCATCTCATCTCTTTGTAATTGTGATTTAGAAAAATCCATTATGGTTACATCATAACCTTTTACAGCAAAAACTGGTCCCTGTTGTCCTCCACCACAAGCTAAACCTAATATCTTTTTTCCGTTTGCTTTTTCAAACCATTCTTTTGGAACTTTTTTCCCAACAGTTAAGGCAACAGAAATTGGATGTTTCCTAGCTTCTTCTAATTCTTCATGTGTCAATGGCTCAGTATAGTCATTTTTTACATTATTCCATCTATCTTTATTTAATTTTATATAATTGTTCATCTTATAATCTCCTCGTATCTTTATATTATTTCGATTTAAGGTGAATAGGTTGCCATTCCTTGATTTCATTCTATTATACCATATGTTGAATTACTATTATTTCATTATTTTTTTAATTAGTATTTTTAAAATTTATTTAAACTAAAAAAAAAACAAAAAAGCTTCTCTAAAACCAAGATTACATTTTAGTTTTTTCATAGCATTATTGTACAAAAAATAGAACCTTTTAGCAACTTAAGATTGGTTCTTCTATAGTATATTCGCTATATATTCAGACACAAAAAACCCACCCAATGGGCAGGTTTCATCTGTATTATTCAGCTAGATTAAGCTTTACCTTCTGAACCGAATACGTCGATACGTTCTTCAACTGATGCTTGGATAGCTTTTACACCGTCAGCCAAGAATTTACGTGGGTCGAAGAGTTTTTTCTTGTCGTATTCTGCTTCGTTTGCTTCGTAGTCACGAGCAAATTTACGAGTTGCGTTAGCGAATGCGATTTGGCATTCAGTGTTAACGTTAACTTTCGCAACACCAAGTTTGATAGCTGCTTGGATTTGCTCATCAGGAATACCTGATCCACCGTGCAATACGATTGGGAATCCTGGAAGAGCTTCTGTCAATTTTTGCAAGTGATCAAGATCAAGACCTTCCCAGTTTGCTGGGTAAGGACCGTGGATGTTACCGATACCAGCTGCCAAGAAGTCGATACCAGTTTCAACCATTGCTTTAGCGTCTTCGATTGGAGCCAATTCACCTTTACCGATGATTCCGTCTTCTTCACCACCGATAGTACCAACTTCAGCTTCTACTGAGATACCTTTAGCGTGTGCTTTTTCAACAACTTCTTTAGCCAATTTAAGGTTTTCTTCAACTGGAAGGTGTGAACCGTCAAACATGATTGAAGTGTAACCAACTTCGATACACTCAAGTGCATCTTCGTAGTGACCGTGGTCAAGGTGGATAGCTACTGGTACAGTGATACCCATTGATTCAACAAGGTTAGCGATCAAGTTGCGAGCAACTTTGTAACCACCCATGTATTTAGCAGCACCCATTGAAGTTTGGATCAAAACTGGAGCTTTTTTAGCTTCTGCTGCGCGCAAGATAGCTTGAGTCCACTCAAGGTTGTTTGTGTTAAATCCACCAACTGCATAACCGTTGTCACGAGCTGCTTGGACAAATTTTTCTGCTGAAACGATTGCCATTTTATCAGGCCTCCTGTATATTTTTATGGGACATCCCATTTACATTGTTCATTTTATCACTTTTTGACAAAAAAATCTAGTTTTTCCCGTAGTTTCGATTGAATTTCTTCTAGCTCCATCTATGTAAACCCTTTCTCTGCCTAGTCTTGGGCAACTTTTGGAAAAGCTATGAAGAAAGTTAAACTATTCTCCTGCATTTCAAAACGATAAACTAATTTTTCATGTTCTAATAAACTTTTAACAACAAAGAGCCCCATCCCAGACCCCTTGGCCTTGCGACTAGCATTATCAGAAAAAGACTGGGCCAGTTTTTCTTGTTCTTCAGGACTACAGCTATTCTCGATAAAAAGTTCCCCTTCTCTTTCACCAATTCGAACCAAGCCACCTAGAGTGGAGTGCTTGATAGCATTGCTGATGAGATTAGACAGGATCAACTTCATAACTGATGGATTTAGATAAGCCTGCTGATGGGTCAAACTATTGTCTATCTGGAGCTCTCTCTCCTTGGCGAGCAAGGCATAATCCTTAACCAGACTTTGCGTCATCTGGTGTAAGTCAATTTTTTCCCTATCATCTCGTAATTCCTGCACAGACGAGAGAGAAAGTATCTGGAGAACATGGTGATTGAGTTCATCCACAATCCCCAAGGCAACTCCCAGATAGTGGTCTCTAGCCTTATAACGACCAATATTTTCTTTCATATTTTCGATTAGGATTTTCAAACTGGCCAGTGGTGTTTTCAGTTCATGAGACGCCCCTCGTAGGAATTCGACCTTCATCTTCTCAAACTGGAGAATGGCTTCATTCTTGTCATTCAAGTCCGCTATGACAGTCAAAAGATGCTGGTAGAGGCTATTGATTTGTTCTTTGAGATTACCAATCTCATCCTTAGAATCCACACGTAATCGCACTTGGGAATCCAGTTCCATCATCCGACGGGTCACCCGCTTGATTTCCAAAATAGGGGCAACAATGGTCCGAGCATAGATGTAGGCTACCAAGAGAGAAATCAGAAAGGAAGCCAGCAAGGTATAGGGGAGAAATTGGAGACTGATCTGCTCTGCTTCCTTTTGCAAGTCCATGGACGCTAGAAACTGAAGAGTCATGGTACTTCCGTCTTGCGTTTTCACCTCACGCTCCTCAATAAAGAGGGAGGTGGTCTGACGATCTGTGTCTAGAGGAAGACTCTCTTTAACTTCTAACTTGTCCTCGGTCATCTCTCCCTTGACCGCCCCCTTAATCTCACTGGTCTGTGAATACAAGTCTAAGACTTGCTCGATACTCTGTCTATCCTTTCCTTCGAGTGACCGGGCAATAACTGTCGCTTTCTGACCAATGGTTTCCTGATGGTGGCTCAGATAAGTCGAGGGAAAGAGAAAATAAATGGCTAAATGAAGACAGACGACCAGAACACTAAAAATCGAGAAGGTATAGATAAATATCTTTGTAAATAAACCTGTTCGTTTCATTTTCGCTCCAATTTATAACCAACATTGCGCACAGTAAGGATGCAATCCAAGTCTAGCTTTTTCCGCAGTTCCTTAATATAAACATCAATGACACGGTCAAAAGGAACCTCATCTGTCGCCTTCCAGACAGCATCAATAATCTGAGATCGAGTCAAGGCCCGTCCTTCATTTTTCACCAGATAGTCCAGAATTTCCAACTCTTTGGCATTGATAGCCACTTCTTGACCTGCTAGGCTAGCACTATAGCTCTCAAAATCCACCTTGGCATCCTTATAGGAGAAGACTCGTCCCGTATCATAGTAGCGCTTGAAAATCGCGTCGACCCTCACTTTTAAAAGGGACAGAGAAAAAGGTTTTTCCAGATAGCCATCTGCCAGAGAGGCAAAGGCACTCATCTTGTATTCCTCATCCTGAAAGGCAGTCAGCATCAATACAGGAACCTGACTGGTTTTACGAATCTCAGCTAGGACTTCTAGGCCGTTGAGCTTGGGCATCTGGATATCCAGTAAAACCAGGGCTACCTCATAGCTAGAAAATTGCTCCAGTGCTTCCTGACCGTCCGCTGCCTCAATAGTTTCATAACCACAATCCGTCAAATAATCACTGATCCCCTCACGGATCATCTCTTCATCTTCTACAATTAAAATTTTCATAGAAAAACGTTTCACATTCCTTTAAATTTCTTGTAAAGCAACTTGCTTTCATCCTGATAAACAGAGGATTTACCAAGACAAAACAGATAAAAATGCTACCTATATTATACCCCATTTAGGGGAGAATAGGTAGCAAGTTTGTTATTCGCTATCCAGCAGAAGCTCTTTGGGTTGTTTTCTGAGGAGATTGCTTGAAGCAAGCGCCATAACGAGAACCACTAGAACCAAGGCTAGGACAAAGACGATGATAAAGTCTGATGTCTGAATAGAAATATCTAGGCTCGACAAGGTCTTGCTAAAACCATCTACTTCTGCACCACCACCAAGGTTAGAGGCTTGAGCTGCCTTGCTGGCTTGCTTGGCAACACCTGAAGTGACATTGGCAAGAACAGTATTTCCGATTGCACGCGCTGTGTAAGTAGCTAAGAAGTAAGCAGAAACAAGAGCAGGTATGGCAATCAAGATGGATTCAGTGATGAATTGACCCAAGATACTTGCCTTCTTGAGACCGATAGAGAGGAGAATACCCACTTCCTTGCGACGGGCATTGATCCAAAGGCTGAGCAAGAGGGCAAGGAGAAGAACTGAGAAGCTCAAGCTGCCCCAGAAGAGGAGGTTGGCCATCTTGTACATGCCAGTGATGGATTGCTCAAGAGCTGGGTAGTTAGATGAGCTCTTAACGAGTGTATAGCTCTTCCAGTTGATACCACTGATGCCATTCAACTCTTTCATAACATCATCCAAGTTCTTGTCCGCTATTACAAAGAAGGTTGCGTCCCCATAAATAGCTGTGTCTTCTGTGTAACCATATAGTTTAGCAGCCGTATGGATGTCTGTGATAGCTGTGTTCTCGTATAGTTCTTGTGAGTAGGTTACTGCCGACTTATTGTGACCATCAAAGAGTCCCTTGATTGTCACTTCGACTGTTTCCTTGGCACCTTTTTCATTGTCTGCATCGTAGATATTAGAGTCTAGTTTGACCTTGTCCCCTACTTTCCAGCCGTGTTTGGCTGCCAAGTCCTTGTGCATGAGAATCTTGTTTTTGTCATCGTTAGTTAGGTGCTCACCTTCGACCAACTTATAAGAACCAGAGACAAACTTGTCTTCTTTAGAAGAGTCATTGACACCTGTAATCATCAAGCTACTTCCAAAATGTTTAGCACGGTCAGGTGTCAGATTTTTCTTGGTTTCTGGAGTTTCGATAAGTTCATATCCACTCAAATCTCCAATGGCATTAATGCGTTTAACATAAGACTCGATGGCCTTATTTTCGGTGATTTTTTTGATATCTTCACCCTTGATATTACCAGCACCACGTGGCGTTCCTTGATTAACGCGACGATTGATTTGCATGGAGAAGCTGTTGGTGATATTTTTAAAGGTCTCCTGAGAAGCCTTGGCAGTAGCTCCCTTGATCGACAAGCCGACCAAACTCAAGCTCGCCATAAGGAGAATAATCAGGAAGATGACAATCGATTTGAAAAACTTCCTTGTAACATAGGCAAATGCGTTGTGTAACATAGGTTCCCTTTCTAGATTTTGTTTTACTTTATAGTTCTAACAGAAAAAGCTCATATTATTTCGTCGTATTGCGAGTTTCAGTCAGTTTCTTGTCCTTCAATTCAAGTGTAATATCTGACGCTTGTGCCACTTCTTTGCTGTGAGTTACGACGATGACACATTTACCTGTTTTTTGGGCAAGTGATTTGAGCAGTTCGACAATATCTCCAGCAGTTTTAGGGTCCAGATTTCCTGTTGGCTCATCAGCTAGAATAACTGGAGCTTCCGATACCAAACTACGAGCAATTGCAACACGTTGCTGTTGCCCCCCTGATAACTGGAGAACATTCCGCTTGATCTGACTTTCATCCAAACCAAGCTCAAGCAGTGTATCCTTGCTTGCCTTTTTGTTGACCAAGCGGATATTTTCCAGTGGAGAAAGATAATCTATCAAGTTATAATTTTGAAAGACCAGGGAAATATGGTGCATGCGATGGTAAGAATAGCCCTTCTTACGAATATCCTCTCCTTGAAAAAGGATAGAACCTTCAACAGGACTATCTAGACCAGCAAGTAGGGACAAGAGTGTGGATTTTCCTGCTCCTGACTCCCCAATAATACTGTAAAATTTCCCGGGTTCAAAATTATAATTGATCTGATATAGGACTGCTTCAGCAGTGTTCTTATAACGGTAGGTAACATCTTGTAATTGTAATAAAGTCATGATTTCTCCTTCTTAACTAATAGATGATAAAATTTCTTTAGGTGATTTTCTAAATAAGAATAGGAAACAAAGGGCTACAGATAAGCAACTAAGCAGAACTAGAAAAACATAGGATTCTGCAAATGATAGGATATTAGTTGATAGACTGCTTGCTTTAGCTAGTGTATCTTGTAAGCTTGCCTGATCTCCACTTGCTAGGACAGATTGGAGCAGATAGGATGTAATGGCGTTTCCTGCAACAAATGCCGGAAGCAAAGCACCGATAGATACCAAAACCACCTCTAAACAGAATTGTAGGAAGATCGAGCTCTTGCCTTTTCCAAGTGCCAGAAGGATTCCCACTTCGTAAACCCTTTCTCTCAACCAAAGAGACAAGACCAAAATTAAGGCTCCAGCTCCAGCTATCAACATCCCATAAAGGAAGATGGTCAGGAAGGTTTGGAAGGTAGCAACTGAGTCTTTGATTTGTTCAAAAGCCTTGCTTTCCTTCTCGACTTGGTAGCCTTGACTTTCCAAGACTAAGTTTTCCACCTGCTTCATAAGTCCATCCATTTCCTTAGGATTTTCTACATAGAAGCGAGCTGAACTGACTTGAGGTTCACCATTTTCCAAAAGGATTTGGCTACTTTCATAGTCTGTAAAGACTTGGTTTTCACTGAAGTCGGAAGATAAGCCTGTGAATTTCTCCTGTTTTTTACCAGAAAAGATGCCGACAATCTCAAACTCTACTGTTTGTCCTTTGCCAGATTCTGACTGTCCAGCATCCAAGCTAATCTTATCATGAAGCGTAAGACCGTTCTTCTTGGCCAACTCTTCGTGGATCAAGATTTTCTTGGAATCCCCTTTTTGAAGGTGTCGCCCTTCTTTTAGATTGAAAGCCGAGCTGGTAAAGATCACATCCTTAGATGAATCCTCAAGAGCTGTTAAACTAACCAAGTTTTTGTCTGCAGCTGATAAATCATCACGCTCCACGCTCTGCTCGCCACTCACCGCTTCCTTGTCTTTTAATTTTGCGACCGTCTCGAGTTCAGGAGAGACATTTTCCAGTCCCTTAATCTTGCTTACAGATACTAGGTCCGACAGCTTGAAAGTCTGACCATTTTCTATCTTCTTAATCGAAAAAGATGTGTTGAGTGATTTGTAAAGATTGGTTTCAACTGTTTTGTTGGACTTCATCAGAGTCAAACAGGCTGAAATTCCAGCCAATAGGACCAATAAAATTAGAAATAAAATAAAACTTCTCAGTCGTTTTCTGCTGACATAAGCCCAAGCTCTTTGGATTGGATTCATTTGTCACCTCCATATTTGTAAGACTATTATAAAATCCAAATATGAAATGTTTATGAAATGCAAAAAAAGAGCAAAAATTTTTTTGCTCTACTTGAATTAGATGAAAACAAAAGAGCTAGCCTAAGCTAACTCTTATCCTATGCGGAGAGAGGGACTTGAACCCTCACGACCTAAAGCGGTCACAGGATCCTTAGTCCTGCGCGTCTGCCAATTCCGCCATCCCCGCGTCGATTACTTTACTAGTATATCAACTTTTAGGACTCTTGTCAACACTTTTTTCAAATTTTTTTCATTTCATCAACTAAATTACTCTGAAAGTTCATTTAGCTTCTCATCTACTAACTTAGCTCCAAGTGTATTTTTGAAATGGCCTAGAGCAAATTGATGATTTTCAGGCCAGATAGAAGCAACGGCTGGTTGAACAATCTCGATGTCATATCCTAGATTATAGGCATCTATAGCTGTATGCAGAACACAGATATCCGTCAAGACACCTGTTAAGATAACTGTAGAAATTCGACGCTCTCTCAAACGAATATCTAGGTCAGTCCCTGAAAATGCTGAATAATGGCGTTTATCCATCCAAAAAACTCGACTGTCTGAACCATGCTCTTGATAAAAGGTTCCCAAATCTCCGTATAAATTCCGTCCACTCGTCCCAATCAAATTGTGAGGAGGAAATAGCTTGCTTTCTGGATGGAAACAATCGTTTTCTTCATGAGCATCAATGGTAAAGAAGATGTAATCTCCTCGTTCAAAAGCTAATCGAGTCACCTTACTAATGGCTTCCGAAATAGCTTGAGCTGGAGCACCTGCTGTCAATTTACCACTGTCGGCAACAAAATCTTCTGTATAATCAATCGAAATCAAAGCTTTAGTCATTAGTAATCTCTTTTCTTCACTTCTTCAAAAATATCTGAAATCAAGACCTTAAGGTAGGTTCCCTTCATTCCAAGTGAGCGACTTTCAATAATTCCCGCAGACTCAAGTTTACGAAGAGCATTGACAATCACAGAACGGGTAATACCGATACGGTCTGCAATCACAGACGCAGTCAACTGCCCTTCATTTCCATTTAATTCCCCTAAAATTGCTGAAACAGCACGGAGTTCGGAGTAAGACAGAGTATTAACCGCCATGGTAACAGCAGTACGGCGACGGATATTTTTCTCATCTTCTTCACGCTGGAAGTTGAGGAGTTGAATTCCAACAACGGTACTCGCAATCTCAACAAGAATCAAGTCCTCGTCTTCAAATTTTTTATCATTGCGCCAAATAATCAAAGAACCAAGGCGAATCCCTGATACATGAATCGGTGCAATGGTTGTCAAGCCATCTGGAAAATCCGAACGACTCTCTACAGGGAAAATACTCAAATCATGATCAACTGTCAGATTGGCTTCTGTATCGTAAATCATGTTCGCACCTTGAATGTAGTCATCTGGGAAAATCTTAGTTTGGAAGAATTGCTCTACACGATCTGTATTGGTTTTATAACGCATAAAATAACCAAGGAGACGTCCCTTGCTATTGACGATACAAGCGTTACAGTCAATAATATCTGCCAATTGACGGGTAATCGCATTGTAGGGAAGTTCTTCCTGCAACTGCTCCTCCGAGCGCTTCAGGATAGAAGTAATTTTTCTTGTTTTTTCTAGTAAATGTGCCATTTTTCACCTCGAATTTAATCGCTATCATTATAACATAAAAAGCTTGAATTTTCAATTATTATCTGAAAATTGCTTATTTAATTGCAATTTAGACTAGCTGAAATATTTTAGAAAATTAGGTTTTCTTGTTGACAAGCTAATTTGTTTTTGATATTATATTATCATAAGAAGATGGATGGATAATACCTTTCCATTTCACCTATCCTTTGCTATCACCATCTTCTTTCAACCTTGGTCTCCTTATATAAAAAAGCGATTCATTTTGAACCGCTTTTTCTTATTTGTCACCCTTGTTACGAATAACAAAGCCTGTTTGCTTTTCGCTTGAAGTATTGCGTGGTTTTTTATTGTCTTTATTACGGTAACGTCTGTCTTTATCAAAACGATCATTGCCACGACTTCCTTTTTTGAAATCATCACGACGACCATTGCCACGGCGATCACGGTCTCGACGGTCGTCCCCACGACGGCCTCCACGACCTCCCTTACCTTTACCACCGAAGCCATTACCTGATGGTTTAAACGGCAGTGGTTTTTCACGCGCAATCTCCACTTCAGGAAGACTATCTGGATCCTGAACTGTTAAGCTGAGAATATACATGGCCAATTCTTCAGGACTAAATTCTGAGGCCAATTGACGAGCATCCTTGCCAAACTTCTCAAAGTTGCTACGAATCTCCTCATTAGCAAAATCACGTTCGATTTTCTTAAGAGCTACTTGCTTTTTAGCTTGGAAGGCTTCTTCTGCACTTGCAGGTTTGAGACCTTTCATGCGTTTCTTTGTCAAGTTCTCGATGATTTGGAGGTAACCCATTTCATTAGGTGAAACGAAGGTAATAGACTGACCTGATTTACCAGCACGACCTGTACGACCGATACGGTGAACATAACTTTCAGGATCTTGTGGAATATCGTAATTATAGACATGGGTCACACCTGAAATATCCAAACCACGCGCTGCAACGTCTGTCGCAACCAAAACATCAAGATTGCCATTTTTAAAGTCACGAAGGACACGAAGACGTTTGTTTTGGTCTAGGTCTCCATGAATTCCTTCTGCACGGAAGCCACGGATTTTCAGACCACGAGTCAATTCATCTACACGGCGTTTTGTACGACCAAATACGATAGCAAGTTCTGGTTGTTCCACGTCCATGAGACGGGTCATGGTATCAAATTTTTCTTGTTCTTTAACTCGGATATAGTATTGGTCAACCAATTCTGTTGTCAATTCCTTGGCAGCAATCTTCACATGCTCAGGTTCTTTCATAAACTGAACACCGATACGCTTGATGGCATCTGGCATAGTTGCTGAGAAGAGTAGGGTTTGACGGTTTTCAGGGACACGAGAAATGATCGCTTCGATATCTTCAAGGAAGCCCATGTTGAGCATTTCATCTGCTTCGTCAAGGATGAGAGTTTCAATATCTTGTAATTTCAAGGCCTTGCGTTTAATCAAGTCCAAGAGGCGACCTGGAGTTCCCACCACGATATGGGCACCAGATTTAAGAGCTTTGATTTGTTTTTCAATGCTGGAACCACCGTAAACTGAGCGAACTTTCACTCCCTTGCTACGGCCAAAGCGGAAGAGTTCTTCTTGACTTTGGACAGCAAGTTCACGTGTTGGAGCGATAACCAAAGCTTGGATGGTCGCTTCTTCTGTACGGATTTTTTCAAGGGTAGGCAAGCCAAAGGCTGCAGTTTTTCCTGTACCAGTCTGAGCTTGACCGATAACGTCCTTACCTTCAAGAGCCAAGGGAATAGTTTGTTCTTGGATCGGACTGGCTTCTACAAAACCAGCTTTTTCAATCTCTGCTAGCAAATCAGCAGACAAGTTTAATTCATTAAATTTCACGTTATTCTTCTTTCTAAAGGTGGTGCGAAGCCACCCTATAGGGCTTAGTTTATACTTTTCTTTTTATGACGGATTTTCATATACTGGATATAAAATCGTGTTGCTTCTTTTCCACAAAAGAAAAGTACTGTTTTCTTTGCAACCTATCTAGTATAACACAAGACAAGAGCAAAAGATAGCCTAATCCATCGATAAAGTCATGTAAACGATTTTCCTTAGAAAATGAGGCTGAAATTTTTACTATTTTGTAAACTTTTTAAAAGCGTAGCAGAATTGTGCAAAAGTTTTTTTCTTGTGCTAGAATGAAATGCGAATAGGAGGAACTCTAAATGTTAACTTATGATTTAATCGTTATCGGATTTGGTAAAGCTGGTAAAACACTAGCTGGTAAATTGGCTTCAGCTGGCAAAAAAGTTGCCCTCGTTGAACGTAGCAAAGCAATGTACGGTGGAACTTGTATCAACATCGGTTGTATTCCAACTAAAACTTTGCTAGTTGCTGCTGAGAAAGACTTGTCTTTTGAAGAAGTCATTGCTACTAAAAACACTATCACTGGTCGCCTCAATGGTAAAAACTATGCGACTGTTGCTGGTACAGGCGTCGATATTTTTGATGCGGAAGCTCACTTCCTTTCAAATAAAGTCATCGAAATCCAAGCTGGTGATGAAAAACAAGAATTGACTGCTGAAACTATCGTCATCAACACTGGTGCTGTTTCAAACGTCTTGCCAATTCCAGGACTTGCTACAAGCAAAAATGTCTTTGACTCAACAGGTATCCAAAACTTGGACAAATTGCCTGAAAAACTTGGTGTCCTTGGTGGCGGAAATATCGGTCTTGAATTTGCTGGTCTTTACAATAAACTTGGAAGCAAAGTTACAGTTCTAGATGCCTTGGATACTTTCCTACCTCGTGCAGAACCTTCCATCGCAGCTCTTGCTAAGCAATATATGGAAGAAGACGGTATTGAATTACTTCAAAATATCCGCACTACTGAAATCAAAAACGATGGTGACCAAGTGCTCCTCGTAACTGAAAACGAAACGTACCGTTTCGACGCCCTTCTCTACTCAACTGGACGCAAACCAAATGTAGAACCACTTCAACTTGAAAATACAGATATTGAACTAACTGAACGTGGTGCTATTAAAGTAGACAAACATTGTCAAACAAACGTTCCTGGTGTCTTTGCGGTTGGAGATGTTAATGGTGGTCTTCAATTCACTTACATTTCACTTGATGACTTCCGTGTTGTTTACAGCTACCTTGCTGGAGATGGCAGCTACACACTTGAAGACCGTCTCAATGTGCCAAACACCATGTTTATCACACCTGCACTTTCACAAGTTGGTTTGACTGAAAGCCAAGCAGCTGATTTGAAACTTCCATACGCAGTGAAGGAAATCCCTGTTGCAGCAATGCCTCGCGGTCACGTAAATGGAGACCTTCGTGGAGCCTTCAAAGCTGTTGTCAATACTGAAACAAAAGAAATTCTTGGAGCAAGCATCTTCTCAGAAGGTTCTCAAGAAATCATCAACATCATCACTGTTGCTATGGACAACAAGATTCCTTACACTTACTTCACAAAACAAATCTTCACTCACCCAACCTTGGCTGAGAACTTGAATGACTTGTTTGCAATTTAAGTTGAGATTTAATCGTATCCAACAGCCCTCTTTGGGCTGTTTTTACTTCTTCGAAATCTCAAATCTGTCTTTTCCCTCTTTTATGATATAATAGAAACATGAACTTAAAAACTACTTTGGGCCTCCTAGCTGGGCGTTCTTCTCACTTCGTTTTAAGCCGTCTTGGCCGCGGAAGTACGCTCCCAGGAAAACTTGCCCTTCAATTTGATAAAGATATTTTACAAAACCTAGCTAAGAACTACGAGATTGTCGTAGTCACTGGAACCAACGGAAAAACCTTGACAACTGCCCTCACTGTCGGCATTTTAAAAGAGGTTTATGGTCAAGTTCTGACCAACCCAAGCGGTGCCAACATGATCACAGGAATTGCGACAACCTTCTTAACAGCCAAATCTTCTAAAACTGGAAAAAATATTGCCGTCCTCGAAATTGACGAAGCCAGCCTATCTCGTATCTGTGACTATATCCAGCCTAGTCTCTTTGTTATCACCAATATCTTCCGTGACCAGATGGACCGCTATGGTGAGATTTACACAACTTACAAGATGATTTTGGATGCTATTCGTAAGGTGCCTACTGCCACTGTTCTCCTTAATGGAGACAGTCCACTTTTCTACAAGCCAGCTATTCCAAATCCTGTACAGTATTTTGGTTTTGACTTGGAGAAAGGTCCAGCCCAACTGGCTCACTACAATACCGAAGGAATCCTCTGCCCTGACTGCCAAGGCATCCTCAAATACGAGCACAATACCTATGCAAACTTGGGTGCCTATATCTGTGAAGGCTGCGGATGTAAACGTCCTGATCTCGACTATCGCTTGACAGAATTGGTTGAGTTAACCAACAATCGCTCTCGCTTTGTCATTGACGAACAAGAATATGGTATCCAAATCGGTGGTCTCTACAATATCTACAACGCCCTAGCTGCGGTTGCCATCGCCCGTTTCCTTGGTGCAGATTCACAACTCATCAAGCAGGGATTTGACAAGAGCCGTGCTGTCTTTGGTCGTCAGGAAACCTTCCATATCGGCGATAAAGAATGTACCCTTGTCTTGATTAAAAATCCAGTCGGTGCGACCCAAGCTATCGAGATGATTAAACTAGCACCTTATCCATTTAGCCTATCTGTCCTCCTTAATGCTAACTATGCAGACGGAATTGATACCAGCTGGATCTGGGATGCTGATTTTGAACAAATCACTGACATGGACATCCCTGAAATCAACGCTGGCGGTGTTCGCCATTCTGAAATCGCTCGTCGTCTACGAGTAACTGGCTATCCAGCTGATAAAATTACTGAAACAAGTAGTCTGGAACAAGTTCTTAAGACAATTGAGAATCAAGACTGCAAGCATGCCTATATCCTGGCTACCTATACTGCTATGCTTGAATTCCGCGAACTGCTGGCTAATCGTCAGATTGTTAGAAAGGAGATGAACTAATGGTTTATACTTCACTTTCCTCAAAAGCTGGCAATTACCCTTATCAGCTCAACATTGCCCACCTCTACGGTAACCTCATGAATACCTATGGGGACAATGGAAACATCCTCATGCTCAAGTATGTTGCTGAAAAACTGGGAGCCCATGTGACGGTTGACATCGTTTCTCTCCATGATAACTTTGATGAAAACCACTACGACATCGCCTTTTTCGGTGGCGGTCAAGACTTTGAACAAAGTATCATTGCAGACGACCTACCTGCTAAAAAAGAGAGCATTGACAACTATATCCAAAACGACGGTGTAGTTCTGGCTATCTGTGGTGGTTTCCAACTATTGGGACAATATTATATTGAAGCTTCAGGGAGACGTATCGAAGGACTCGGTGTCATGGGCCACTACACCCTCAACCAGACTAATAACCGTTTTATCGGGGACATCAAGATTCATAATGAAGATTTCAATGAAACCTACTATGGATTTGAGAATCATCAGGGCCGTACCTTCCTCTCTGATGACCAAAAACCACTGGGACAGGTTGTCTATGGAAATGGAAATAACGAAGAAAAGGTAGGCGAAGGGGTTCATTACAAGAATGTCTTTGGTTCCTACTTCCACGGACCTATCCTCTCTCGCAATGCCAATCTGGCCTATCGCCTGGTCACTACTGCCCTCAAGAAAAAATATGGTCAGGACATCCAACTCCCTGCCTATGAGGACATTCTCAGCCAAGAAATCGCTGAAGAATACAGCGACGTCAAAAGCAAGGCTGACTTTTCTTAAACAAAAGGAAATTATATCAAAGAACTCTGTTATCTTGTCGGAGTTCTTTTTGTCTGTTCTTTTACCCTTCTCCCTTGCATTTTCTCTCTTTTTTTGCCAAAATAGAGGGGTAGAAAGAAGGTAGCATATGTCTAAATTACAACAAATCGTAACATATCTTGAATCAGAAACACTAGACGTCGCTGTCGTATCTGACCCCGTCACAATCAATTACCTCACTGGATTTTACAGTGATCCCCATGAACGCCAAATGTTCCTTTTTATCCTAGCGGATCAAGAACCCCTCCTCTTTGTCCCAGCCCTTGAAGTTGAGCGTGCTACTAGCACTGTTTCCTTCCCAGTTGTGGGCTATGTGGATTCTGAAAATCCATGGCAAAAAATCAAAAACGCTTTGCCTCAGCACGACTTCAAACGTGTTGCTGTTGAGTTTGACAATCTTATCTTGACCAAATACCATGGCTTGAAAACAGTTTTTGAAACTGCTGAGTTTGAAAACCTCACTCCTCGTATCCAACGTATGCGCCTCATCAAATCAGCTGATGAAGTGCAAAAAATGATGGTTGCAGGTCTCTATGCGGACAAGGCTGTTAAGATTGGTTTTGACAATATTTCTCTTGATAAGACCGAGACAGATATCATTGCTCAAATTGACTTTGCCATGAAACGTGAAGGCTATGAAATGAGCTTTGATACCATGGTCTTGACTGGTGATAATGCTGCAAATCCACACGGTATTCCAGCAGCTAACAAGGTTGAAAATAATGCTCTTCTACTCTTTGACCTTGGTGTTCTAGTCAACGGCTATGCGTCAGATATGACTCGTACAGTCGCAGTCGGCAAACCTGACCAATTCAAGAAAGACATTTACAACTTGACTCTTGAAGCCCAACAAACAGCTATTGACTTTATCAAACCAGGTGTAACTGCCCATGAAGTGGACCGCGCTGCCCGCGAAGTCATTGAAAAAGCTGGTTACGGAAAATACTTCAACCACCGTCTCGGTCATGGTATCGGTATGGATGTCCACGAATTCCCATCCATCATGGAAGGAAACGACATGGTCATCGAAGAGGGCATGTGCTTCTCTGTTGAACCAGGTATCTATATCCCTGGTAAAGTCGGTGTCCGTATCGAAGACTGCGGTGTTGTTACCAAGGATGGCTTTGACCTCTTTACAAGCACCAGCAAAGACTTGCTTTATTTTGATTAATATTCTTCGAAAATCTTCCCACAATAAAAATGCATAGTATCAAGTTTTTTCAACACCTGATACTATGCATTTTTATTATTTTTAGGACTTTTGACTCAGCCTCTTTATACTCAATGAAAATCAAAGTGCAAACTAGGAAGCTAGCCGCAGGTTGCTCAAAACACTGTTTTGAGGTTGTAGATAAGACTGATGAAGTCAGTAACCATATCTACGACAAGGTGAAGCTGACGTGGTTTGAAGAGATTTTCGAAGAGTGTTACTTAATCTTCTTAATACTTTGACTAAGGATAAATCCTACAATCATCCCTACCATATTTTGCATGAAATTTGGTAGGATTTCTGGTAGAGCTGCTGCCCAGCCATTCATTAAAGTAGAACCCAAGGCGTAGCCCCCCACCATGACAATGGTTGCTAGGATAAGGCCTAACCACTGAGTTTTGCCTTTAAATCCTGCGAAAAACCCTTGCAAGCCATGATTGATTAAGCTAAAGAACATCCACTGAGGATAGCCTGATAAGAGGTCAATCAAGAAACCTGCTAGTCCTCCGACTACAGCCCCTTCACGACTACCAAAGTAAAAGGCCGCAAAGAAGACACCCGCATCTAAAAGAGTTAAAATACCTGTCGGTGTTGGAATTTTTAAGAAATAACCTAGAACCACAGAAAGGGCGGTTAAGAGGGATACAAGGGCGATTTTAGTTGTTTTGGTTTGCTTCATATTGTCTTACTCCATATTGATCTGCTTGTGCAATGGCACGATAAACGAAAGCTTTAGAACTTTCTACTGCTGGTAAAAGTTCATCACCTTTAACCAAGTGACTGGCAATGCTTGAGGCAAAGGTACAACCTGCACCAGCATTTTGGCCTTGGATGACAGGATTTTCTAGGACTGTAAAGGTTTGTCCGTCATAAAAGACATCTACAGCCTTGTCCTGACTAAGGCGATTGCCTCCCTTGATAATGACTGCTGGCGCTCCTAATTCATGCAATTTCTGCGCTGCAACTTTCATGTCTTCCAAGGTTTTGATTTCCTGACCAGCTAATAATTCTGCTTCTGGGAGGTTAGGCGTAATCACACTAACATGAGGGAAAAAACGAATCAGTTCTTGACAGAGCTCACTTACAGCTACGTCGTGTGTTTCCTTGCAGACCAAGACAGGGTCCAGAACCACAGGCACTCCTGGGCGTTGCTTGATAAAGTCCAATGCCTTCTCAGCCACACTGACAGTTGGTAGAAGACCAATCTTAATCCCTGCAAATTCCACATCACGCAAGCTATCTAATTCATGTTGAAAAATGGCATCGTCAGTTGGAAAGACTTCAAATCCTTTTTCTGTCAAGGCTGTCAAACAAGTTACTGCTACAAAGCCATGCAAACCGTTCAAGGTATAGGTAGCCAAATCAGCTGACAAACCACCACCACTAAAAATATCATTTCCTGAAAGTGCTAAAATACGATTATTCTTCATAACGAATCTCCTTTAGATACAAGCCATTTGGTGCTGCCGTTGGACCAGCTAGCTGCCTGTCCTTCTTCTCTAAAATCAAGTCAATCTGCTCTACTGGCATACGGCTATTGCCGATTTTGAGCAGTGTCCCCACCATATTGCGAATCTGCTTATACAAGAAACCATTTCCTGAAAAAGTAAAGGTCAAAAACTGACCTGTCTCATCAACTGTTAAACTAGCTTCTGTGATGGTGCGAACCTTATTCTCTACACTAGTCCCAGAGGCTGTAAAACCGGTAAAATCATGGGTTCCCTCTAGCTTTTTGATTGCAATTTGCATGCGTTCCACATCGAGTGGATAGGGAAAGTGAGTCGCATAGTGACGGCGCATAGGATTCTTGGGACGCCCCCTATCCACGATAAACTCATAGGTCTTACTGTGCTTGGCATAACGGCAATGAAAATCATCTGCCACAAGCTCAATCGAAATCACATCAATATCTTCAGGAGACTGGGTGTCCAAAGCAAAACGGAGCTTCTCCTCATCCATCTGATAGGGCAGGTCAAAATGAATGACCTGTCCCAGGGCATGAACCCCACTATCTGTCCTACCAGCACCGTGAACAGTAATGGCTTGCCCCTTATTCAATCTAGTCAAGGTTTTTTCAATTTCCTCCTGAACGCTACGCGCATGAGGCTGGCGCTGAAAACCAGCAAAGGCATAACCATCATAGGAAATAGTTGCTTTATATCTCGTCATAACTTCTATTTTATCAAGAAATTAATCTGTAGACAAGGTTCTAAAATAAATATTGTCTGGGTACAAAAAAACTCAAAAGAAAAAACTTAAGAAATCAATCCTAAGCTCTCTTTTGAAGTAGGTACATGACAAAGATAGAGGTTACAATCAACCAACATCCTAAGATACTAAAGACCAACATACCATTTTGTGTTAGCAAGCCAATTGCCCCTAGAACGAATGGGGTCGTAAAGGCTCCAAAACTACAGCCTAAAACTGCAAATGAGGTTGCTTGATTGAGGAGTTTAGCTGGAATTCTTTCAGAGACAAGTTGAAAGACCGTCGTCAAGGCTACACTGTAGGCAAAACCAGCCAGAATGCTTCCTGCCACTACCACCCACAAGGATGGAGACAGGGCAATCACGATTTGCCCTAAACCGAAGGTAATACCAGACCAGAGGAGCAGTTTCTCTTTAAAAATAGAAATCAAGAAAGAAAAACTCACCCCAGCCACAATACCGATCAACTGCATGACACTAAGAACAAAACTAGATAACTGGGCATCTCCAAGTCCTCTTTCCACCATCAAACTTGGAATACGGATGGTAATAGCTGTATTAGTACAAACTACCACTGCTGCTTCAATAGCTAGGATAAAAATCAAGCCTTTCATTTCCCGAGTTAAGCGACTTGCTTCCTTCTCTTTTTTCTTGACTTCTTTCTTTTCCTTTCCATAAGGGACAAAGAGCAGATAAAGGGTCAGCACCAAAAATCCAGCACTATAGGCTAAGAAAGTAGCTGTCCAACCAAAGCCCAACAACTGACCGACGGCCAAGGTAATGAGAGAAGCTCCAACAACCTCTGCAGAACCACGTAGCCCTAGCATCTGAATTCGCGTTTTTCCTTGATAACGTTCACTGATAATGGAAATGGCCTTGGCATTGATCATCCCAACACCTAAACCAAAAAGAATCCGTGTTCCAAAAACAAAGGGGTAGGCTTGATACCAGAAGGGAGCCGTCCCGCTGAGTGATAAAATCAGCAAGCCCAAACTAATCTGTAAGCGCTCAGGGAATATTTTTTCTAAGAAACCATTTAGTAGTAACATGATCATGATCCCAAAGGAAGGCAAGCTCGCCAAGAGCTCAATTTGTTCCTTAGGATAACCCTGATAATAGTCAAACATGGCTGGTAGGGCACTTGAAATCGAAAAGGACGTAATCAAAACGAGGGAGAGAGCCAAAATACTGACCCGTTCTAAAAATTGTTTCATAAAATCTCTTTCTATATTTCTCTTAATCTTCTTTTTTAGATAGTTTTCAAGCAAGAAAAGAAGAAGTCTCATTCGTATATAGACTCCTTCTTAAACTCGAAAATGAATCCCTTGTGTCTTATACTCAATGAAAATCAAAGAGCAAACTAGGAAGATAGCCGCAGGCTGTACTTGAGTACGGCAAGGCGAAACTGACGTGGTTTGAATTTGATTTTCGAAGAGTATTAGGATGACTTTCTCTTGATTTGCTTGATAAAGTAGAAGATAAATCCTGCCACCATATAGGCAACAAAGATAATCAGACACCACTTGAACACGATATCCCAACCCTTGTTCACATTCAAAAAAAAGTAAGGGAAAGGACTGACCTTAGAATTAGGAATGTCTAATTTCAATACCAAACCATTAAAAAGAGCAAAAATCATATACAGCAAGGGTAAAATCGTCCACACAACTGGATCCCAAATCTTGTATTGACCCTGTTTGTCAAAAAAGAGGGTATCTGCTAAAAACCAAAGGGGAACGATATAGTGGCAAAGGAAATTTTCCAGAGTATAGAAATTAGTCGCAATGGGCGCTAAGAGGAAATGGTAAATTACACAGGTAATCATGATACTCATGGTAACTCCACCTTTTAAGCGCAAGAGACTTGTCCTTTGCCAGTTTTCACCTAAACGGCTCATAACCTTTAGGAGATAGAGCGTAAAAATCGCTACTAACAGATTTGACAGAATCGTATAATAGAGAAGCATCCCAAATCCACCATGCTTGGCGATTTCAAGATAAACTCCCGTAAAAGCCGCTAGAAACAAGAAGATACGGCTATAAAATACTAGTTTATAGTGCTTTGACATGCTTAAATTTTCTTAACAAACTCTGATTTGAGTTTCATAGCGCCAAAGCCATCGATTTTACAGTCGATATTGTGGTCGCCTTCTACGATGCGGATATTTTTCACGCGCGTCCCTTGTTTCAAATCTTTTGGCGCACCTTTTACCTTCAAGTCCTTGATGAGAGTTACTGTATCACCGTCAGCCAATTTATTTCCGTTGGCATCGATAGCGACAAGACCTTCTTCTACTTCTGCAACTTCAGCAGGATTCCACTCATGAGCACACTCTGGGCAAACCAGTAGGGCACCGTCTTCGTAGACATACTCTGAGTTACATTGTGGGCAATTTGGTAGGTTGTTCATGGTTTCTCCTTATCATCATTCACTATTCTTTGAAAATCAAAATTTCTCGAACAGCAACTATTATACCTTAAAATTAGTATTTTGACAAATTTAGAAAAAAACCGATATCAATCTATCGGCTTTTCAACATTTACATTCTTTTTTCAGCTTCTGCTTTGATTTTTTCAACTACTTCTTGAATGTTCAAGCCTGTTGTATCAAGGTAAACTGCGTCCTCTGCTTGTTTGAGAGGTGAAGTCTCACGATGACTATCCTTGTAGTCACGCGCAGCAATTTCCTCTTTTAGGGTTTTAAGGTCTGTCTCAATTCCCTTGGAGATATTTTCCTTATAACGGCGCTCTGCTCTCTCATCAACAGAGGCTACTAGGAAAATTTTCAACTCTGCTTGTGGCAATACAACAGTTCCAATATCACGCCCATCCATAACAATCCCACCTTGCTGGGCGATTTCTTGTTGGAGAGAAACCAGTTTCTCACGAATTTCAGGAATTGCTGCAATAGCAGAGACATGATTTGTCACTTCATTCTCACGGATAGGATGAGTAATATCCACATCTCCTACAAAGACAAGCTGTTCTCCAGTTTCTGAACGCCCAAAGCTGATTGGATGCTGGTCCAATAAGTCTAAGAGTTCTTCAACTTGTTCAACTCCTAATTGGTTCCTGAGAGCCATATAAGTCGCTGCACGATACATGGCTCCTGTATCAAGGTAGGTATAACCAAAATCCTTAGCAATGATCTTTGCGACCGTACTCTTACCACTTGAAGCAGGACCGTCAATAGCAATTTGAATTGTTTTCATATCGGCTCCTATTTTATTTTTATAACATCACCTGGATTAGCAAACCAAGAGCCTGTAGCCATATGACTAGGATTTAAGGCTTCCAACTGAGCAATCGAGATACCTGCACGAGCTGCAATGGATGCTTCCCCTTCTCCTGCTAACACTTTTGTCGTTCCTTCTGGATCAGTTGGATGTTCTGAACTACTAGATGACTCTTCTACCTTTTCCTCTGAACTAGAAGATGCCTGCTCTGAACTACTAGAAGATGAAATCTGTACTACATTTGCATCAGAATCATGAAAATCTTTCAAGGCTGCTGTACGATTACTCCCACCCGATGAAAGATAGATCAGAACAATAATCATCACAACTACAATCACAAAGAAAATACTTGCTAAAATAGTTAAGATACGATTAGCAATGACTCCTCCACCTTGTTCTCGATTATGACGTTGTGTTCTTGTTTCCTCTTGATTTTCATAAATATCTTCTTGCCACGGTTCTTTTGCCATACCTTACTCCTTGTTTTTTTTTACTTTTCTTATTACAATATAAATATGAAAATCACACTTATACCTGAACGTTGCATTGCCTGTGGGCTTTGCCAAACTTATTCTGATTTATTTGATTACCACGATAATGGAATCGTACGTTTTTACGATGATCCTGATCAACTGGAAAAAGAAATTTCTCCTAGTCAAGACGTCTTAGAGGCTATTAAAAACTGCCCAACTCGCGCCCTGATTGGAAACCAGGAATCCTAAATCAAGGGCGGTAATCCACTCCTTCTAGTTTAGCATATTTCCATGTAAAATTATAGTCTTTTCTCTCTATTTTTTTCGGTTAAAATAGGAAGATCACTTTTTTCTTTGATAAGATAAAGTGGTCTTTTTTTAGTCTCTAGATAAATCTTACTGATGTACTTGCCGAGAATCCCAATGGTCAAGAGTTGAATGCCTCCAAGAAAGAGAATGACAGCCATCAGAGAGGTCCAACCCGATGTCGGATTGCCCAAAATAAGGGTCCGAACCACAACAAAAAAGGTCATGAGGAGAGAAATAAAACAAGATAGAAGACCTGCTACAAAGGCTATAATCAAAGGAAAATCTGAAAAATTAACAATCCCTTCCATGGAGTAGAAAAAGAGCTGCCTAAAACTCCAACTTGTCTTGCCAGCCTGCCTTTCGACATTTGGATAGTCCAGATAGTAGGTTTTAAAACCTACCCAGGCAAATAGTCCCTTTGAAAAACGATTGGACTCGGTCAAACTTAAAATGGCATCGACTACTGATCTTCTCATCATCCGAAAATCACGAACACCTGACGGCAGGGCTACTGGACTAATTTTTTGCATGAGGTGATAAAAGAGGTCAGCACAGAAACTGCGAAAGAAGGGTTCTCCCTCCCGACTGGTTCTGCGTGTCCCTACACAGTCCAAATCTGCATTTTGTTCTAGTAAAGCTTTCATTTCAAGCAAGATACTAGGAGGATCTTGTAGGTCTGCATCCATCACCACCACCAGATCTCCTGTCGCATACTGCAGGCCTGCATAGAGGGCTGCTTCTTTACCAAAATTTCGAGAGAAAGAAAGATAATGCACTGCCGGATTTTGCTCCCGATAGGTCTTTAAGAGTTCCAAGGTCCCATCACTTGATCCATCGTCGACAAATACATACTCGATTTCTGCTCCCAAATCAGGAATCAAATCTTCCAAAGCCTGATAAAAAAGAGGAAGTACTTCCTCTTCGTTTAAACAAGGGACAATGATTGACATCACCATCTTAGTCTTCAAATCCATTTGGATGCTTACTTTGCCAACGCCATGCGTCTTCACACATTTGGGTGATATCTAGTTCTGCTTCCCAACCGAGTTCTGCTTTGGCTTTTGCTGGGTCTGAATAGCAGGCAGCGATATCACCTGGGCGGCGTTCTACGATGCGGTAAGGAATAGGACGTCCCACCGCTTTTTCCATGTTTTGGATAATTTCAAGAACGGAGTAACCTTTACCAGTTCCAAGGTTATAAATGTTTAGACCTGAACCTTTTTGGATTTTTTTCAAAGCTGCAACGTGACCTTTAGCCAAATCAACAACGTGGATATAGTCACGAACACCAGTTCCGTCTTCCGTATCGTAATCGTCTCCAAATACTTGCACTTGCTCTAATTTCCCAACGGCTACTTGAGTCACATATGGCAAGAGGTTGTTTGGAATACCGTTTGGATTTTCTCCCAAATCACCACTCTCATGAGCTCCGATTGGGTTAAAGTAACGAAGCAAGACCACATTCCATTCTGAGTCTGCCTTGTAGATATCTGTCAAAATTTCCTCAAGCATAAGCTTGGTGCGACCATATGGATTGGTCACAGAAAGTGGGAAATCTTCCAAGATTGGCACTGTGTGCGGATCTCCATAAACTGTCGCAGAAGAACTGAAAATGATGTTTTTACAGTTGTTTTCTTCCATGACCTTCAAAAGACTAACAGTTCCAGCGATATTATTGTCATAATAGGCAAGAGGGATACGGGTAGATTCGCCAACAGCCTTCAAACCAGCAAAGTGAATGACACCCGTTGGTTCTTCTTGCTTGAAAATATCTCTGAGAGTATCAGTATCACGGATATCTGCCTCATAGAAAGGCACTTCAACTCCTGTAATTCTCTCAACAACTTCTAAACTTTTTCTGTTACTATTAACAAGGTTATCCACCACAACAACCTGATGACCTGCTTGGATTAACTCAATAACTGTGTGGGTTCCGATAAAACCAGTTCCACCTGTTACTAAAATCTTTTCTTGCATCTTCTTTCCTCGATTCTCGGATTATTTTTTCTTATTTTACCATTTTTGATAGGGAATGTCATTTGCCATCCTAGAGGAGAAGCTAAAATTTCAGTAAAATTTTATTCGTTTTTTAGTCGTTTGACATAGTTTTCAATTGGGTAGTTTACTGGATCCAAGGTCAACTCCTTGTCTTGGATAAGTTGGGCTAGATGGTAACCAATGATAGGACCAGTTGTGAGGCCTGATGAACCTAGACCACTAGCTGCATAGACACCTGCCAATTCTGGCACCTGCCCAAAGAAAGGAGAGAAATCACTGGTGTAGGCACGGATTCCCACACGCTCAGCTCTGGAAGTCGCTTCTACCAAGGCTTGGTAGTGAGGCAAGGCTGCTTCCTCCATTTGCTGGAGCAAGCTTTCATCCACCGTCAAATCAAATCCCATATCATTTTCATGGGTAGCACCTAGAGACAATTTCCCACCTGCAAAAGGAATCAAATCCCACTCTCCTTCGGGCATAACAACAGGGTAAGCTTCCATGTCTTGAGCAAGCTGATAATCTCGGAGTTGTCCTTTTTGAGGACGAACATCCACTTCATATCCCAAAGGCTCTAACAGGTGTCCCAGCCAAGCTCCCGTCGCCAAAATAACCCGTTCAAACACCTCTTCGCCAATCTGATAACCTGATTCTAAAGGTGTCAGACTCACTTTTTCTTTGACCAGCTTGACCTGACTAGCTTCCAGCAGACGAGTCACCAAGAGTTGACCATCTACTCTCGCTCCACCAGAAGCATAGAGCAGGCGGTCGAATCCCTGCAAGCCAGGAAATAATTTATTTGCAGACGCTTGGTCTAAAATGGCTAATTGCCCTATTAAAGGAGATTCTTCCCTACGCTGCAGGGCTAGTTGATAGAGTTCTTCCAACTTAGTTTCATCCTTTTTCAAGAGAAAAACTCCCGAACGCTGGTAAAAGTCGATTTCCTGACCAGACTTTTCTAAATCAGCCAACAAATCCACATAAAAGTCAGCACCCAAGCGTGCCATCTTGTACCAGGCTTTATTGCGGCGTTTTGAAAACCAAGGACTGATAATGCCTGCCGCAGCCTTGGTAGCCTGACCTTGTCCATGGTCAAAAACGGTCACCTCTAGGTCACTTTCTTTCGAGAGGTAGTAGGCAGCTGTGGCACCTACAATCCCTGCTCCGATAATGGCAACTTTCTTCATTGTCTTCACTTTCTAACTAGATATGGTGGAAAGGATTGGTCGATGCTTGACTAGGCAAGATATCAATATCCCAGCTCTTTTCTTCCTTCCATTGAGTAAGGAGTGCTGCGATTTTTTCTACAAACAGCACTTCTATATAGTGACCTGGATCCAGTACTAACAAGCCATCAGACAGCATATCCTGGGCAGTGTGGTAATAAATGTCACCAGTGATATAGACATCTGCTCCCTTTGCCAAAGCATCCTTATAGAAAGACTGCCCGCTTCCGCCACAGATAGCCACTCTTGAAATAGGCTTCTGCAAATCAGTCTCTTGATAATGCACCATTCGAAGACTATCTAGGCCAAAGACTTGCTTGACATGCTGGGCCAATTCCCCAAAGGTCTGAGTCGTAATATTCCCAATACGACCAATTCCACGTTCAGGACCTGTCTCCTGCAGATAAGTCGTCTCCTCAATGCCTAGCATCTGGCAGAACCAGTCATTGAGGCCATTTTCAACGATGTCAATATTGGTATGGCTGACATAAACTGCAATGTCATGCTTAATCAGGTCTATATAAATCTGATTTTGCGGACGGCTAGCTACCAAATCCTTGATGGGACGGAAAATCGGCGCGTGCTTAACGATAATCAAATCCACACCCTTTTCAATAGCCTCTGCCACCGTCTCTTCACGAATATCGAGGACAACCATAACTCTTTGGATATCCTTGTCCAAAGTGCCAATTTGCAGGCCACGACTGTCTCCCTCCATTGAAAATTCCTGAGGGCAAAAGACTTCATACGCATTAATCACTTCACTTGCTAACATGGAGAACCTCCTTGATGGCTTGAATTTTATCTACTAGAACTTGACGTTCCTCCAGATTTTTTTCTGGGATTTGTCCGAGGGCAAACTCTAGCTTAACAGCTTCTTTTTGCCATTTTTGGACAAAGACTGGACTGACCTCTTTGGACAAGAAAGGTCCAAAGCGAACATCACTGGCTGAGAGCTTCATTTGTCCTGCTTCCACTACCAAAATCTCGTAAAACTTGCCAGCTTCTTCTAAAATGCTTTCTGCCACAATCTGAAAATCGTTATCTTGCAACCAAATGCGCAAGTCGTCTTCACGATTATTAGGCTGTAGGATTAAACACTCTACATTAGCCAGCTTGTCCAAGCCCTCTTCTAAAATCCTAGCAATCAAACGACCGCCCATACCTGCAATGGTGATGACCGACACTTGGTCAGTATCTTCAAATGCTGCCAGACCATTGGCTAAACGAACCTGGATTTTCTCCTTTAGGCCGTGCGCTTCAACATTTTTGACTGCAGATTGGTAGGGACCTTCCACCACCTCACCTGCAATGGCACTTTTGATTTGGCCTCTCTCGACTAACTCGATTGGCAGATAAGCATGGTCACTCCCCACATCTAGTAAAATGGCCCCTTGGGGAACAAAGGAAGCCACCAATTCTAATCTCTTTGAAATCATCTTCTCTCACTTTCCAAAACTCTGTTACCATTTATTATACCATATTTCGGCTGGCAATCTTGCACCTAAAAAGACCGCAATCCACAGATTGCAGCCTTTCTTTATTTTCTAGCTTGGTAGCGACTAGTCAGGATGAAAATCACGGTAAATACCAACATCATGGCCCCATAAACAGGCAATGTTTGTCCTGTTAAGGTTGAAATTTCAAGCAGTTTTTGAATTCTTGGGAAGAAAGCTGTGGCTAAGAAACCTCCTACTGACCAGACAATCAAGAGGACACGCCAAAGGGTAAATGGCATGCAGGCTCTAAATACGGATAAGAAACCAATTGACCCCAAGAGATAATAGAGTAGAGTTGAGATTTCTAATTCAGACCAACCTTGACTACTTCCAAATAGTTTCACAAAAAGAACACTAAACACGACCATAAGTGCACTTGGTAGGGCACGAAGCATGGATCTTCTGAGGAAGTTTGACTCGACAGGCTTGATATTTCGCTCAAAAGTCAGAACGAATGGTGGGAAACCTTCCACAAACTGGTCAATCATGGTAATCTGGATCGGAATGAAGGGGAAAATCAAGATCCACTCTGACCGTCCTAGAAAAGCACTGGCAATACAGATGACTGCTAACAAGAAGGAATAAATCGTCTTAATCAAGAAAATCGGTGCTATATGGGCAATGTTATTGACCACACGACGACCTTCAAAGAGAATCTCAGGAACATCATTAAAGTCTGAGTTCAAGAGAACTAGATTAGCAATCTGACGAGTCGCTGGATCTCCCTCAGCCATTACAATCGAACAATCCGCCTCACGAAGAGCCAGGATATCATTGACTCCGTCCCCTGTCATAGCCGTTGTATGCCCTGCTTTTTTCAGAGTTTGGATGATGAGTTTCTTTTGATGAGGGGAAACACGTCCGAAAATGGCTGTTTCCTCCGCCATAGCAACCAATTCCTCATCCGTAATTTTCGAGCAATCTACATAGCTATGATAGTCCGCAAAGCCAGCCTTCTGAGCAATACTGGAAACTGTAACCGGATTGTCGCCAGAGATAATCTTGAGTCCCACTTCTTGAGAACGGAGATAGTCCAGCGTCTCTGCTGCTCCCTCTCGAATGGGGTCCAAGATTTCCAGCAAGGCCAGGGCCTGAATATCAGAAGGTTTTTGTGGTTTGTAGTAGTCTAGTTTTTCCTGACTGAGGGCTAAAACCAAGACACGTGACCCTCTCTCCAAGGCCTCTCTGGCTTCTGGGACTTCAGAGTCCAGCAACATCTCAGGCGCACCTAAGAAAACTGTCCCCAGACCTTCCAATTCCATGGCTCCCCACTTGCGGTCGCTTGAGAAAGGAAGATTCGAAAGCATAGGGTAGGCTACCTGACCTTGGAAACGTTGGCGAATAGCTTGGGCTGTTGGATTCTTATCCTCACTATGGGCCATATAACTGGTCAGGATACTTGCAATAGCTTCATCATCATAAGCTTGAGTCAAAGGAAGAACAGCCTCCACCTGCATCTTTCCTTGGGTGATGGTGCCCGTCTTGTCCAAACAGAGCATATCCACGCGCGCCAAGGTCTCAACAGAGTACATCTCCTGCACCAAGACCTTTTTCAAGCCTAGCTTAATCACCGCTGTTAAGAGTGAAGTGATGGTCAAAAGGGCAATTCCCTTGGGCAACATCCCCAAAAGGGCTGTTGACGAATTTACAACGGACGACTTAAGAGGCAATCCTTTTAACATCAAGGCTTCTAGCAAGAGAGCCAAACCAAAGGGAATGATAATCTTCCCAGTAAAACCGGCTAGCTTGTCTAGCGATTTCATGATACGGGAGTTAATGGGTTTCACTGTCTTAGCTTCCAGCATGAGTTTGGCAGCATAGTTGTCTGCCCCGACATGGTGGACTTGAGCTAAAACCGACCCACTGGCTAGGAAACTCCCTGACAAAAGCAAGGCATCCACTTCCTTTTGCACCAAATCACTCTCACCCGTCAACATGGCTTCATTGACTTCCGCAAAACCTTCTAAAACGAGGGTATCACTAGGAATCTGTTCCCCAGCAGACAAACGAATGACGTCTCCTAGCACCAATTCTTCAGGATTGAGGGCAACTTCCTGTCCATCACGAATGGTTTTGACCTTTTCCTTGGTCATGAGATTGAGCTTGTCCACCATGTGTTTAGCCCGCAGCTCAGTCACAATACCAGAAAAAGCGTTAAAGCAGATAACGGCAAAGAAGACCAGATTGCTCCAAGCCTGCACAAAGGCAAGTGCCAAAGCAATGGCAAAGTTCAAAGCGTTAAAAAGGGTAAAGACATTTCGTTTAACGATTTGCCAAGTGCTGGTGCTGGCCGAAGCGGTAAAATCATTAACCAAGCCCTTAGCCTGTCTTTCCTTGACTTCTCTTTGGGTTAATCCCATAATCTTATTTTTATCCATAAATTCTATCATATCATTTTTTTTAACATAATTCTAATCTCATCCCAAATATGGACCTAGTCAAGGGAAAAAGTTTGCCAGCCCTCCTTTGATAAGGTATAATAATAACAAGAAAACAATCGAAGGAGATCGCATGTTTTATACTTATTTACGTGGATTGGTTGTCTTGCTCCTATGGTCCATCAATGGCAATGCCCACTATCATAATACTGATAAAATTCCTAATCAAGATGAAAATTATATCCTGGTTGCGCCTCACCGCACCTGGTGGGATCCTGTTTATATGGCCTTTGCAACCAAGCCAAAACAATTTATCTTTATGGCCAAAAAAGAGCTCTTTACCAACCGTATCTTTGGCTGGTGGATTCGTATGTGTGGCGCCTTTCCTATCGACCGTGAAAATCCTAGCGCCTCAGCCATCAAATACCCTATCAATGTTCTCAAAAAAAGTGACCGCTCTCTCATCATGTTTCCAAGTGGGAGCCGTCACTCAAACGATGTCAAGGGGGGCGTAGCTCTGATTGCCAAAATGGCCAAGGTCCGTATCATGCCTGTTACCTATACAGGTCCTATGACCTTGAAAGGCTTGGTTAGCCGCGAGCGTGTTGATATGAACTTCGGAAATCCAATCGATATCTCAGATATCAAAAAAATGAATGATGAAGGCATTGAAACAGTCGCCAATCATATCCAAGCAGAATTTCAACGTCTGGACCAAGAAACGAAACAATGGCACAATGATAAAAAACCAAACCCACTCTGGTGGTTTATCCGTATCCCTGCTCTCATCCTTGCCATTATCCTCGCTATCCTAACCATCATCTTTAGCTTTATCGCAAGCTTCGTATGGAATCCAGATAAAAAGAGAGAAAAACTTGGTTAAATAAATACAAGAATCCCTTGGCAAAAGCCAAGGGATAAATCTTTTATTCGATTTTCCATTTTTGGATCAACCAGCTAGAAAAAGCTAGGAATCGTTCAGCCACTTGTTCATGATGTCCATAAGGGTCAAAGACAAACTGACCGTTCGGATAGCATTTCTGAAGACTGGTATGGATCTGCTCAGCATAGACTGGTGCTTGAGCCAAGCGATTAGTATGGTGTGCTCCTTCTATGTGACCGTTCTGTAAATACAGCAAACAGTCCAAATTTTTCACATTTTCTTCCTTGCAGTAAGTCACAAAATCAGGATACCAAAAGGAACCGCAGATCGAAAAGACACAGGAAACCTTGTAAAAGCTGAAAAGACTGTAGACTGCCACCAAACCACCTAGTGAGTAGCCTCCATAAGCAAGGCGTGCTTCATCCAGACGATAAAACGACTGCAACTTGTCTAAAAGACCTCCAAATAAATGATCATGATAGGCATTTGCCTGACCACCAAAATCTGGATCTCCCTCTCTCAGAGCTGATGTCACCCAGGGAGTGTAGTCGTCTAGGCGATTTTTAGAGGTCAAGCCCACTAAAATCACAAATTCAGAAAGGGACGATAAGAAGTCCAAGTTCCCATCATTCAATAAAATAGCCGGATAGGTTTGATTGGGGTCGTAGTTAGAAGGAAGGCTGATTTTGACTTGAATTCCTTCCCAATCAAACTCATTATTTATTGATAAAGTCATTGATTTTCTCAAGGGAATCAATCACTGCTGGACCATAATCCATCAACTCATCGTAAGAGATGGTCATGATTTTTTGATTCTTAATAGCAGGAACGCTTTCCAAAACAGCATTTGCCTTCATCAACTCTACTGCTTTTTCATCCAATTTTTTATTGCGGTCGCTGGTTACATAGATAATCAATTCAGGATCCATTGACACGAGATTTTCCAAGGTCAAGCCTGATGTCCCCGTAGCAACGTTTGTATAACCAAGTTGGTTCAGCAAACTTTCTTGCAAAGCAGACTTGTAGGCACCGAAGGTTTCATCATTATAAGCAACCATAATCAAAGCCTTTTTCTTTTCACCTTGGCTTGCTGGATTTGCTTTCTTAACAGCGTCAATTTTAGTTTGTAATTGGGCTGCGTATTCATTAGCCTTGTCCTGAACATTAAAAATCATTCCAAGATTTTTAACATCTTCTACGATATTCCCCAAATCTTGCTGAATCGTTGAGAGAGAAGCTTTTTGCGTATAAACTGGGATTTTGTTTTCATTCCAAGTGCTAACTGTCCCCAAGGATTTTTCAGAAAACATCATGTTTCGACCCATCACAGCGTCTGGCTCATAAGAAAGAACTGTCTCTTGTGAGACTGTTTTTTTATCGCCAATTTGAGGAATAGTCGCAATCGCGTCCTTATATTTATCTGTTACAGCATTGTCAGGGTTGAGCATGCCAGCAATTTTATCCTTCAAGCCTAGCTCCAATAAGATTTCCGTGGTTGAAAGATTGTTGGTAATAACTTTTTCAGGTGTCTTGTCAAAAACTTGTTCGACTTCATTTCCTTTAGCATCATAAGTTTTGATAGTTAGCGGATAAGTCGTCTCTGCGTTAGCCTTTTGACTTGTTTCTGTGCTAGATTGTGTGGTAGCTTTTTCTGTAGTAGTGTTACCACAAGCTGCCAAAGTTAAGGTAGCTACTGTTACCAGTAAAATGCTTAGTGTTTTTTTCATCTTATTTTCCTTTTCATTTTTATAAATAGTGAATCATGGCTTGCTGATCCTCGGTCCAAGTCACCTGACTTTGAACTCCATATACAGTTTGCAATGACTCAGGGGTGATGGTCTCCTTTGGAGTACCTTGGTACAGGATTTCCCCCTCTTTCATCAGATAGAGATAATCCGAATAGCGACAAGCAAGTTGAATATCATGTAGGACAGCTAAAACATTGACCTTGAGATTCTTCACAATGGCTAACAAGTCTAGCTGATACTTGATATCTAGGTGATTGCTTGGTTCGTCCAGGAGCAAGAGAGTCGGTTCTTGTGCCAAGGCGCGGGCTAATAAGACTCGTTGTTTCTCTCCCCCTGACAGAGACGAATAGAGACGAGTTTTCTTCTCGAGCATATCTACCTTGACGAGAGCATCTTGAACGAGGGCATAATCTCTTTCCTTTTCCTTCTGTAAAAAAGAGAGATGGGGCGTTCTTCCCAGCAAGACGATTTCCTCAACTGTACAATCAAACTGCAATTGATTAAACTGGGTGACGACCGCCATTTGCTTGGCTGTTTCTTTGAGCGTCCATTGTTCCAGAGGCTTTCCATCTAGGCTTATCAAGCCTTTGTCCGCCTTTTCCTGACGATAGAGGAGTTTAAGTAGACTGGTTTTCCCGCTTCCATTTGGTCCTAATATCGTGTGAAATTGATTCCCTTCAACCTTAAGAGAGACTCCTTTGAGGATTTTTTTCTCTCCTAGTCCAAAGTGGATATCCTGACAAATCAAGTCCATATCAGACCCTCACCTCCCTTCGCCTACCTCCAACAATGTAGATAAAGAAGGGAGCACCTACTAAGGCTGTGAAAATACCAATAGGAAGTTCTGCGTTTGGAATGATGATACGAGAGAGTACGTCTGCCCAGATGACAAAGAGGGCACCCAGCAAGGTTGCAACGGGAAAAAGCCTCTTGTAATTCGTTCCTACTAACCCTCGAGCTAAATGTGGAGTAATCAGACCGACAAATCCAATAATTCCACAGGTTGCCACTAAGACTGCTGTCAGCACAGCCACCATTGTCACATAAAGATACCAATAAAAGCGTAAGGGAATCCCCAAAGTTAAAGCAGCCTCATCTCCCATCATCATCGCATTGAAAACACGATACTGGGTAGAGAAAAATAGAAAGGCTATTCCTACCACTATAGTTGGCAGGACCAAGTCAGACCATGAAGTCCCAGCGAGCGAGCCCATGGTCCAAAACTTAATGGTCATCACACTATCCGCATTAGCTCCAACTGAGATAATAAAGTTGGAAAAAGCCAGAAAGAGAGCGTTGACCACCGTTCCCGATAAGATTAGACTAGAAGTCGTCATCCTTCCCTGCATAGAGGCAATGATGAGGACAGCAATTGTTGCCAAAGTAGCGCCAAGAAAAGCTCCAAGGCTAATCATCACTTTTAAACCAAGAATGATGCTCAAGGTTGCCCCTAGAGTTGCACCCGCAGATATTCCTAAGACATAAGGCTCTGCGATGGGATTGTTCACTGTAGACTGCATCACGCTACCACACATAGAAAGACCAGCCCCCACTATCAAACCTAACAATACTCGGGGGAATCTCATGTTCCATACAATGGCAAGAGTAGACTTGGAAACCTCTCCTATCTCAAGAGGAAATCCCAACCTGCTCAAAACAATCCGATAGGTATCTCCTAGATCAATCGCAACAGATCCCATTGAAACTGCTAGAAAGAGAGAAATCCCTAAAATACCTAGCAAAACAACTAAAAGTAACACAAATTGCTGGTCTTGTCGGCTTCCAGAAAATTTGGAAAGCATGCAAACCTCCTTTGATAGAATCTTAAAAATTTAGAAAATTCTCATGAAAAGTATACCATATTTTCAACAATGGAACAAGATGAGAACAAATGAATATAGTTGGTTTTATAGTGCTAGGAACCGTAAGTAAAGATAATACTTGAGTATATCGAGGTAAGGTGACAACGTAAAAAGCCCTCTGAAAATCAGAGAGCTGATTTGAGCTCGGGCTAAAATCCTAATAAAACAAAAAAATCTACACGATCAGAAAAGTCTCTATCGTGCCATTTTCATACATGATGTATAGTCCAAGTAGAATAAATACTAAGGGCACAATGATTCGCTCGTATTTTTCAATTGTCTCGAATATTAACGGAATAGAGGATAACACCCGACTAATCTCGCATAAGATAATTATGCCGATTACAAACACAAGCAAGGCCACGAGGGTCTGTGACCAATCTAACGAAGCAAAATAAGGTATATAGATACCTAAATTATCTCCGCCAGACGCAATTGTCAGCAATGTAACTGTCCAAAACAGTTGATTTGCCTTGCTTTGTTCTAATCTTTCAATAATTTCTTCCTCTTCCTCTTCTTCCTCACCTTCTCCAACAATCGCAAAGCGAATCCCTAAATAGATAGGGATTAAACCAAGCAATCCAACCATCCATTCTTCAGGCACGAAATTAACGACATAAGCAGCAACTAAACTCGCCCCTACAAGTAAGCCTGTGCCTAGATATTGCCCCGCATAAATATGCCATTTTTGTTTATTCTGTGATAGCTGTGCAAATAAAATAATTAAAATAATTAAATAATCGATACTGGTAGAAATATAAACACCAATAGCAGATATGATTGTCTGTACCATAAAAAAACTCCTGTATTAGTCAGTAATAAATCAGCAGATTTTAGGAGAGCACAGACACATTAATTTAGCTATCGCTAGTGGGTAATGTCGAACATAGGAAAGCATTTTACTCCTCCTCAAAATGTAGTTACAAAGTAATTTCTAACTGGAATTCAGTGACTACTTCCATGTAAAGTATAACATACTATACTTTACTTCGTAAAGTGTGGGCTCTCCGAGTAGCTGCGCACCTTCATGGTGTCATTAGCTGATACCATTTGAGGTTTTTGTAGTCTCCAAAATTGTGACCGATAAAACCTAAATAAAAAAGTCCTCTGAAGTCCGAGAGATAATTTGAGATTGGGATAAAATCCTAGTGAAAAAGATGAAACTCCTTGCACTCATCGAACACTGTGTCATTTCCCTATTTTCATACGGATTTCTTACACCCTTAGCATCATGATTCTTGCTGGATAAAACGTTTATAGACTAGGCGATGAGGCGAAGATTGTACAAAATTTTTAGTGAAACAAAAAAATCTCCCCGAAGGGAGGTCATTCTGGTTTATTTTACCTTACAGTGCTAGGAACCGTAACCAAAGATAATACTTGAGCATACCAAGGTAAGGTGACAAAAGTAAAAAAGCTACCCAATTTAGAGTAGCTTCATTATCAAGATATGCTCAATTGAACACGGCCTAAGCACTTGGCAAAAAAGATAAAATCTCCTAGAAACTGAAGTTTCTTCGTCAATTTTCCTATTTTTGCTTTGTGCTTTTGACGGCCTTTGTATCTTGAATTAGCGACGAAGTCCTAGAGAGTTGATTAACTCACGGTAACGGTTAACGTCGTTTTTACGCAAGTATGCAAGCAAGTTACGACGGCGACCGATTTTTTTCATCAATCCACGGTAAGTAGCGTGGTCTTTTTTGTGTTGTTTGATGTGTTCGTTAAGGTGGTTGATTTCCCAAGTAAGGACAGCAACTTGAACCTCTACTGAACCTGTATCACCTTCGTGACGTGCATATTGTGCGATGATTTCATTTTTTTTCTCTTTTGAGATTGCCATGATGTTTCTCCTTTTTATTTGGCTTCATCCGAGTGACAGGTTGGCATGCCTGTAACCAAGAAGAAGTTATTTGTCTTTACGACAATCCCTATTCTACCAATAACTAACTTCTTTGTCAACAGATTTACTTTCTTGTTTTAAACATGCTATAATAATCATAGCAAGAGATCTAAGTTGTCTGTTTTTTAAAACGAGGTGATTATCGTGCGTAGATTCTATTCCCATCTTCCCTACTATCTGGTCATATTTTTCTTTTATTGGCCACTTTATGAGTTGTTCTTGCTAGTTGTTTCTGACCCCCTTACACTCAAGGGACTCTATATAAACAATCTTCTCTTCTTTACACCTCTGGTAATCTTGATTATATCGCTACTCTATAGCTACCGTTTCCGTTTCTCACTTTGGTGGTTAATTGGTAACGGACTGCTCTTTTGCTTTACTAGCATAACCTTTGGTGAATTTATCTGGTTTTACTTTTTAGCCTATGAAACCTTGGCTCTGATAGGTCTGGTTTCCGGTATTGGTATCAAGCATATTCTAAAAAAATGAAAAACAAAAAACTTTCACAAAATCCTTGAAAAATCTCACAATCATGCTATAATAATCCATAGAGACAAGTCACTTAGTCCCTTTCTACTAGAGAGTGCGTGGTTGCTGGAAACGCATAGGAAGCCTAAACTGATACTACTCGTGAGTTTTTTATGAAAACATAAAACGGTGGCCACGTTAGAGCCAATCAGAGGTGTCCCTCTTTTTTGAGGAACATAAATGAAGGTGGAACCACGTTGCGACGTCCTTTCGAGGATGTCGCTTTTTGTTTTTCTAGCTTTCACAATCCTCTGTCCCTGTTTTCAGAATAGGGTTAACACATTCGTCAATAATATAAGTAAGGAGAACATCATGATTAACATTACTTTCCCAGACGGCGCTGTACGTGAATTCGAATCCGGCGTTACAACTTTTGAAATTGCCCAATCTATCAGCAATTCCCTAGCTAAAAAAGCTCTTGCTGGTAAATTTAACGGCAAACTCATCGACACTACTCGTGCTATCACTGAAGATGGAAGCATCGAAATTGTGACACCTGACCACGAAGATGCCCTTCCAATCTTGCGTCACTCAGCCGCTCACTTGTTTGCCCAAGCAGCTCGTCGTCTTTTCCCAGACATTCACTTGGGTGTTGGTCCAGCCATCGAGGACGGCTTCTACTACGATACTGACAACACAGCTGGTCAAATCTCTAACGAAGACCTTCCTCGTATCGAAGAAGAAATGCAAAAAATTGTCAAAGAAAACTTCCCATCAATTCGTGAAGAAGTGACTAAAAACGAGGCACGTGAAATCTTTAAAAACGACCCTTACAAGTTGGAATTGATTGAAGAACACTCAGAAGACGAAGGCGGTTTGACTATCTATCGTCAGGGTGAATATGTAGACCTTTGCCGTGGCCCACACGTCCCTTCAACAGGCCGTATCCAAATCTTCCACCTTCTCCATGTAGCAGGTGCTTACTGGCGTGGAAATAGCGACAACGCTATGATGCAACGTATCTACGGTACAGCTTGGTTTGACAAGAAAGACTTGAAAAACTACCTCCAAATGCGTGAAGAAGCTAAGGAACGTGACCACCGTAAACTTGGTAAAGAGCTTGACCTCTTCATGATTTCTCAAGAGGTTGGTCAAGGACTTCCATTCTGGTTGCCAAACGGTGCGACTATTCGTCGTGAATTGGAACGCTACATCGTAGACAAAGAGTTAGCTTCTGGCTACCAACACGTCTACACTCCACCACTTGCTTCTGTTGAGCTTTACAAGACTTCTGGTCACTGGGATCATTACCAAGAAGACATGTTCCCAACTATGGACATGGGTGACGGGGAAGAATTTGTCCTTCGTCCAATGAACTGTCCGCACCACATCCAAGTCTTCAAACACCATGTTCACTCTTACCGTGAGTTGCCAATCCGTATCGCCGAAATCGGTATGATGCACCGTTATGAAAAATCTGGTGCCCTCACTGGTCTTCAACGTGTACGTGAAATGTCTCTTAACGACGGTCACCTCTTTGTGACTCCAGAACAAATCCAAGAAGAATTCCAGCGTGCCCTTCAATTGATTATCGATGTTTATGAAGATTTCAACTTGACTGAATACCGCTTCCGCCTCTCTCTTCGTGACCCTCAAGATACTCACAAGTACTTTGATAACGATGAAATGTGGGAAAATGCCCAAACCATGCTTCGTGCAGCTCTTGATGAAATGGGCGTGGACTACTTTGAAGCCGAAGGTGAAGCAGCCTTCTACGGACCAAAATTGGATATTCAAGTTAAGACCGCTCTTGGAAAAGAAGAAACTCTTTCTACTATCCAACTTGACTTCTTGCTTCCAGAACGCTTCGATCTTAAATACATCGGAGCTGATGGTGAAGAGCACCGTCCAGTTATGATCCACCGTGGAGTTATCTCAACTATGGAACGCTTCACAGCTATCTTGATTGAGAACTACAAGGGTGCCTTCCCAACATGGCTTGCACCACACCAAGTGACCCTCATCCCAGTATCTAACGAAAAACACGTAGACTACGCATGGGAAATAGCTAAAAAACTCCGTGACCGTGGTGTCCGTGCTGATGTCGATGAGCGCAACGAAAAAATGCAGTTCAAGATCCGTGCTTCACAAACAAGCAAGATTCCTTACCAATTAATCGTTGGAGACAAGGAAATGGAAGACGGAACAGTCAACGTTCGTCGCTATGGCCAAAAAGAAACACAAACTGTCTCAGTAGATGATTTTGTTCAAGCTATCCTAGCTGATATCGCCAACAAATCACGCGTTGAGAAATAAGAGATAAAATCCTAGCTAGCTAAAAAGCAACAACTGAAACAGCTGTTGCTTTTTATATTTTTACTCAATGAAAATCAAAAAGCAAACTAGGAAGCTAGCCGCAAGCTGTACTTGAGTACGGTAAGGCGACGCTGACGTGGTTTGAATTTGATTTTCGAAGAGTATTATTTAATCCGAGCTAGTAGTGATTGACCAAACCACCACACAAGATTTGCTTTCATGAGTTAGATAAGGTTAATATCCTTAATCCTTATCTGCTTCATTTTCTTTTACGAGATCTTTTTGTGAATCCTTTTCAGAGAGTTTTTGATCGATATACTTGTTAATGGTTTCATAAAATTCCTTGGTCGAATCACTGTCTAGTTTTGTCGAATTATGAACTTGATTGACTTTCAATTGAACAGATTGAATACCGTATGAGGCTTGTTTTTGGTGGAGCGTTTCTAATTCTTCTTCTGAAATCGGATCTCCAACAACCGTCAAGACCAATTCATTGTCCCTTGACTTGTAGACTTGATTAATGACCGTATGATTGGCAAACTCTTTTCCTACAAACTGCTTGATTCCTTCTTTTCGCGCTTGGTCTATCGTCAGAGTGACTGCTGAATAGCTGGCTGGAAGAATCAATAATACAATCAAGGATATCAATCCAATTCTCATTTTAATATTTAACTCTTTAAATGAACTTAAGGGAGATTTTCTCATCAAAATTCTTGTTCCAACAATGTTGATTAGCATGATAAAGACACAGTTGATCAAGAAAAGATAAAGAGCTCCAAATAAAAATCGTACATTTCCATTAGCTAAACCGTAACCTGCAGTACAGATAGGTGGCATCAGAGCTGTTGCAATGGCTACTCCTGGCACGATATTGTTTGCTTCTTTTTTCCTTGACCCAATTACACCTGCTATCCCACCAGCAATAGCAATAAGAACATCCCAAATGGTTGGAGAGGTTCGTGCAATCAATTCGCTACTTTCATAAGATAAGGGAGAAATCCAGAAATACAGAGCCGAGACAAGCAAGCTAACCAATACTTGAGTAAATAAAACCTCTAGAGATTGCTTGATTAAACGCGTATCAAAAATAGCTAAACCGAATCCCAGTCCAACAATCGGTGTCATGAGAGGTGAAATTAACATGGCTCCAATAATAACAGCTGTTGAATTCATATTTAGACCGATAGAGGCAATAAAAATTGCACACATCAAAATCGCTGTATCTCTCAATCGAACATGAAGGTCATCGTATAATTTCTCACGGTATTCCCGTGTTGAATAATTGGCAGTCATTTGTCCTCTCCTCTTTCCTTATTTAAATCGGTATAATAATTAATAATAACAGCTGATAAACAGCCAAAAAATATGAGCCCATAAATCGTCAAGAAGACACTGGTAATCCTTCCAATCAAGGTCACAGCTAGGAGATCCCCGTAGCCGACAGTCGTCGAAGTCACAAAAGCATACCAAAGACCGTCTCCGTAATTTGTGATAGCAGGTTCAACTAGGAAAAGCACGCCTCCTGACCCAAAAACAAAGGTCACAAAACTCAGAGCAAACCGAGTAAAACCCGTAACCTGTATAATATGCCATAACATTTTTAAACGTCTCATTTGTTCTCCTTATTCATACTAGCTCCTGACCGAGCCGTTTTTTCCAATAATCAAAGTGAAGATAGGACATGATCTCCATCAGAGAAAGATAGACAAACTGATAGATCTGATTTAAGCTGATTATCAACTGATATTGTTTGAAAAATGACTGGAAGAAAGACCAGATATGACTGTCTTGAATCAGTCCCTTCTTAACATTATATCAAAAATTTTACAGTCTTTCTCTGAAGAAATCAATTAATTTAAAAGATAGAGAAAGGAAGAAATTTTTGTATCCTTATCCGAAGAAGAAAAACGATATCAGAAGAACCTTGATACTATGCGTTTTATTCTTTATAATTTAGCTATTTCAAAATTACAAGTTCTCCATTCTTAATTTCCCAAACTTGGTCAAACTTACTTAATAATTCGTTTTGGCGATGTAAAGTAACAATGACGGCACTTGGTAGTTCCAGAACTCTTTCCAATTCCATTTTAAACTGATTAGTATCCAAGGCAGAGAAAGGTTCGTCTAGGATAAGCAATGGATTTTTACGATTTTTCTCACGATTTAAATACATTCGTTGTTGCTGACCACCTGACAGGGATTGTGGTGGAATTTTTTCAAAATCTTCTTCTCTGAATTTTTCATTGAAACTATTGAATAGCGTTACATTATTTTCATAACTTGAAATAAATGTATGTTCTTGTTGCAGAATCATACCGAATCTTCCCCAAAGATGGTCCAAAACAAGCCCATCTAGCACAATTTGTCCTTCAAAATCTTCATCTGTTCCATTTAAAATGTTGAGAAGACTAGTTTTTCCAGACCCATTCTTACCAATAAGCGCAATTTTATCCCCTTTTTGAATCGTAGCGGAAGTAATTATCAATTTTGATTCTCCCAGTTGTTTGGAAATATTTTTCAAAATAATCGTATCAAAAGAATGTTGAGGTGCTTGAACTGAAACGGGTCTCCCAACAATGTTTTGAAAACTCTTGATTACAGGCTTTACGGACTCTAACATTTGTAAATCATAAAGGATTTCCTGTATTGGTTCAGAAAAAGCATTAATATATCCGAAACTCGCCACCACCTCAGGAATACCGAGTTGCTGGTGAGATAGAGAGTAGGCTAAATAAATAAACAGAACAAGACTAATGAATTCAAAAGAAACACCTGTCAATAAGATGCCAGTAATTTTTGTCAAACCATACTTAAAATACTTATCCTGCAAATTCTTTAGAGAACTCTTTTGTTGATTCAAAAAATGCGACATAGTTAGTTTATTTACCAAATGATGTCCCATGAGCAAATCCTCCAAAGTTCGATAGTAATCTCCTTGTTTTTTCAAGTAAACCTGTCTGCGATTAGCGGTCAACTTCCCAACGATTTTAGGAATTTGAATACTAATTCCAGTAGAAAAGATTAAAATCAATGATACAATAGGATTAATTGTTCTGCTAATAATGAAAGCGTAAATGATGATACGTAAAATTTGTTTGATAAAACTCATCAATGGAGGAAGGTAATCCTTTTCCAACGAATCTAGGTCATTAGATTGATAGGAAATATACTCTGCTACTGTTTTCTGCTTGAAATCGTGGTGACTGAGTCCCAGAAGTGAACGAAACCACTCATTTTTCAAAGTAGTCGAAAAGATAATCCCCTGCTTCCAATCAAGTATCATTTGGATATAGTTACAACTCAAATAGCCAGCCACTGACATAGAGTAACCATATAGAGCTACTTGATAATCCCCTTTGATTAATGCCTGCGTGAAATACGGTAACAAAGCTGTGCAGATATTCGATACTACACCAAAAAGAAAATTAAAGAAGAGATACCATCTAATAGTTTTAAGATATGGTAGCATATACGATACTCCTTGCTAATGCGTTTTTTTACATATCTCAGAACAATCTCTACTATTCCTTATTTCAGATAGTGCGATACTCAGACATTGAGTGCAATAATTGTAAATCACACAAGTTCTGCAGTTTTTACTATCATTCAAAATATAATTTGCTATTTTGTAAAATATAGGTCTATCCCATGTTTCTTTGATAGATGTAAAATGAATATTTCCAACACTTCTATTGAAAGTAAGCTTTTCAGTTTTTCTAACGATTTAGGCTATTTCGTGACACACCCACAATCCGTGAAAATTCTGGTTATATCAGATTATGTGATTTTCGTAAGAATTTTATATTGTCTCCAATCATGGTAGTCTCCTTTTACTTGATAAAACTATTATAACATTTAGAAATTAAAAACTGGTTCAAAATCAATAGGATGTGTGTATTCGATACATTCAATAAATTCTTGGAAACAGTTCTACACCAGTTACACAAATCTATATACACCTATCTCATTCAAAATAAAAAGAAAGCTGCAGTTCTTTTAATCCTGTATCAACGATTCATTCTGAAATCGAATAGGAGACATTTCCCAAGTCTACAATTCACTTCATCTCAAATTAATTTTTGTAATTCACCCTTAGTTTATAGATTTTATACTCAACAAAAGTATAAAGCATACAAAACTTCACTTTGAACCAGTATTTATACTATATTCCGTATTAAAAATTCTATTATTGGTTTTGTAAAAAACAGTCTTCAAATATCCTGAAATATAGCAAAAAGAGATTGGGTAAAAACTCATTGTCTCTTCTCACTCAAGGACTAACTTTACTTGAGCAAACTGAATCCGCACTATCGTTCCTTTTCCAACCTCAGACTCGATACGAATCTGGTGCCCCAGTTCTTCAGAAATTTTCTTAGATAGATAGAGGCCAAGTCCAGATGACTGCTGAGTTAGGCGTCCATTATATCCTGAGAAGCCACGTTCAAAGACTCGGAGGACATCACTGTTTTTTATCCCGATTCCCGTATCCTTGATACAAAGCTCTTGCCCCTCCATATAAATCTCCAGACCACCTTCCTTGGTGTACTTGAGACTGTTTGAGATGATTTGCTCAATAACCACTAGCAGCCACTTTTTATCCGTCACGATTTCTTTATCAAGGTCATGTAGATTGACATTTAAGCCTTTTTGAATAAAGAAAAGAGCATATTTACGAATTATTTCCTTGACCAAGTCCTCAATTTGAACTTGCTTTAAGACCAAATCATCATGGAAACTTTCTAAACGCAGATACTGTAAAACTAGATTGGTATAGGAATCGATTTTGAAAATTTCCTGTTCTAATTGCTGCTTCAGTTGGCGGTCGGCTACTTCTGCAACTAAGAGTTGACTGGCTGCAATGGGGGTCTTTATCTGATGGACCCACAAGGTATAGTAATCCAGCAAATCCGTCAGTTTTCTTTCTGAATCTGACCTCTGCTGATAGAGTTTCATCTCACGCGCTTCTAATTTTTCAGCCAAAACTCTTTCCAATGGAGACTGAGCTTCCCTCTCCCCATAGAGAATTTCCTGACGATAGACCTGCATTTCCACCAATATGTCCCAAGTGAAAAATAAGATGGTTACAAAGCAACACAAGAGGAAAAAGTAGAGAAAGTAAATTCCCAAACTGGCAAATAAAAACTGAAAGAGTAAGACTAGAAATGCTAAAGCAAGCAGATAGACAAACAGACGACTACGGGAGCGCAGATAGGCTAGAAAAAATTGTTTCCAATCAAGCATGCTTTAATCCATACCCTATCCCTTTCTTGGTCTCGATAAATCCTACCAAGCCCTGCTCTTCCAATTTTTTACGCAAACGAGCCACATTAACAGAGAGGGTATTGTCATCAATGAAAAAGTCACTGTTCCAAAGTTCCCGCATGAGGTCGTCACGCGCTACGATGTTGCCCGCATGCTCAAACAAAACTCGTAAAATCTGGAATTCGTTCTTGGTCAAATTTAAGACTTGGCCTTGATAATGTAAATCCATGGATTTGGTATTGAGGATAACACCAGCATATTCCAGTAAACTCTCGTCACGCCCAAACTCATAGGAACGACGCAACAAGCCCTGAACCTTGGCTAAAAGAACCTGCTGGTCAAAAGGCTTGGTCACAAAGTCATCCGCCCCCATATTGATCGCCATGACGATATCCATAGCCTGGTCTCTGGAAGACAGAAACATGATGGGTACCTTGGAAATCTTGCGAATTTCCTGACACCAGTGATAACCATTAAACAAGGGCAAACCAATATCCATGAGGACCAGATGAGGTTCCGACTGAACAAATAGACTCAAAACTTCCATAAAGTCTTCTACCAAGACCACTTCAAATCCCCATTCAGAGAGCATTTTCCCGACTTGTTGACGAATGACCTGATCATCTTCTACTAATAAAATCTTGTGCATCTGATTCTCCTTTGCTAATTTTAGGAGTCTTAAATCCTTTAGTATAAATAGAGGGCTTAGTATCTAATACTTTTTTGATATTTCCTTGTCACAACAGCTCAAAAACAGATAGTGAATAACCCCATTGATATCATACCTTATTTTCAGACATAGTGCCAGCACTACCCATTTATTTTTAATTTTTTCAACCCTCATTTCAGTTCTTTTATCCATCCCCTTAACCAAAATTTATATCTATTCTTCCAAACCTTGAGTGTAGTTAAAACGACACTCTATACTCTTCTAACATTGAAAAGCTCCTTATCAAGTGGTATCCGTAAAAAGTTCTAGCTTTCAGATTGACAATCTGAAAAAGATTTGTTAAGATATGAATGAACAATATTTAATATTCATTCAGAAAAGAGGTGAATCAAATTGGACAAAAAACAGGCTTTGAAATCCGCAGCTTATGAAGTTTTTTCAAAAAAAGGATACAAGGCGACAGGAATTTCAGAAATTGCTAGACAAGCTCATATGGCAGTCGGATCTTTTTATAACTATTACGAAAGTAAAGAGGCTATTTTTTTAGATATCTATATTGATGAAAACAACCGTGTTCGCCAAACTATGATCGAAGAACTGGATTGGGAAATTGATATGATTGATCTTATTAGTCAACTCTTTGCTCAATCCAGAGCACTCGTTTCTTCCAATAAAATCCTTGCAGAATGGTACAATCCTGCCATAGCAGATGAGTTGCATAGCTACTATTCCTCAGAAGAAGGGAAAGTCACGAATCCATTTCATCAATTTCTCGTGAAAACCTTTACTCATCGTTTGCAGACTGAAGGCCATTCTCCAGAAAAAATTCAAGATATTTTACAAGTTTACAACCTATTTTACTACATGGATATGCATATCACAGAAAATGATTTTCCAGATATTAGCAAAACTGTAGAAATACTAGCAACCAACTTCATTAAAGGAATACTGAAATAAAGAAATCTTTTCTTTATTTTTTGGAAATTATTGAATGAAAAAAAATATTATTCATTCATGAAAAATTACTACACTATAGGAGTTAAAAATGAAACGAGGGAAAAAAATGTTCATAATTATTCTAACTACACTTGGAGTGCTCGGCTTTATATCTTGGGGAATCATTACCTATCTTGGACGAAGTCAAACTTTATCGATAAAATCCATTGAAAATCCCAGCGGAGATTTGTATTTAGTTCACATCACAAAACCAAAAAATCAAATATGGAAAGCTGGCTCCTTTGCTCAGTTTAAGCTTCCTGACAGCGCGTTTGGTCCAGACAAAAGTCCAGTAAAGGAGAATCAGGCTAGCCGATGGCTAACCCTTGCTTCCACTCCTGATGAGGATGAAATTCTTATTGTAACCCATAATAGTGGTAGCGTGTTTAAGGAAACCTTAACACATTTACCAGCTGGTAGTAAAATTGAAATGAGGTGGCTGGAGTCATCTTTATCTGTTAAAGACAATGACCAAGCACTGGTTTGTTTTGCCTCTGATGTCGGCATTTCTACTCTACGTCCAGTTGTGAAAGAGTGGGCTGGTAAGCGCTCTATCATTCTTAATCATTTTGACAAAAGAGTTACTATTTTCGATAATGAGATGAAGGAACTGGCTCAAAAAACATCGAATTTTACTTATAAAACTAGCGATGAATTTTCTCAAAGTCAAGCATTTTTAAAAAATGCGGTTGTGAAATACGGTAACCAAGCTATTTATCTCTTGACCGGCCAACCTGATGATGTAAATGAGATGAAGAATTTTTTAAAGGAAAACGGGATTGATAGCAAAAACATTCAAGCAAGTTCGTTTAGAGGTTTGAAATAAAAGCAAACTGTCTTCTATGTGTCTGAATCATACCATTATAGGTCGGTATGTAGAGAGCTCGTACAAACCAACTAGTAAATTATATGTAATTGTGATAAGATAAACATAGAGAAAGGAGCTCTTATGGCCAATATTTTTGACTATCTGAAAGATGTCGCACACGATTCCTTTTACGACCTTCCATTGAATGAATTAGATGTTTTAGCCTTAACAGAAACCACCTACCTCTCCTTTGATAATCTGGTCTCCACAACTCCTCAGCGACTTTTAGACCTAGCACCTCAGGTTCCAAGAGAACCTAACATGTTGACCAATAAGAACCGCCTCCAGCTGTTGTATCAACTCTCTCAACACAAGCGCTTCAAGAATTGCAAACTCTTCCATTTTATCAACGACATCGACCCTGAATTGCAAAAGCAATTTGCGGCTATGACCTATCGCCTCACTCTTGATACCTATCTGATTGTCTTTCGTGGGACTGATGACAGTATCATTGGCTGGAAGGAAGATTTCCACCTGACCTATATGAAGGAAATTCCCGCCCAAAAGCACGCCCTCCACTATTTAAAGAACTTTTTTGCCCACCATCCTAAGCAAAGGGTCATTCTGGCTGGGCATTCCAAGGGAGGAAATCTAGCCATCTATGCTGCTAGTCAAGTTGAGCAAAGCTTGCAAAAGCAGATCACAGCAGTTTATACCTTTGATGCGCCTGGTCTCCATAAAGAACTGACACAAACCGAGGGCTATCAAAGGATAATGGATAGAACAAATGTCTTCATTCCACAAGGCTCCATTATCGGTATGATGCTAGAAATCCCTGCCCACCAAATCATTGTTCAAAGTACTGCCTTGGGTGGTATCGCCCAGCATGATACCTTTAGCTGGCAAATTGATGGCAAGCAATTCGTTCAACTGGATAAGACCAATAGTGATAGTCAACAAGTAGACACAACCTTTAAAGAATGGGTAGCGACAGTCCCTGATGAAGAACTCCAGCTCTACTTCGACCTCTTCTTTGGCACCATTCTAGATGCTGGGATTAGCTCCATCAATGACCTATCTTCCTTCAAGGCTATTGAACACATTCATCATCTCTTTGTCCAAGCTCAATCCCTCACTCCAGAAGAAAGGGAAACCATGGGACGCCTTACCCAATTATTGATTGATACCCGTTACCAAGCATGGAAGAATAGATAATACCTTTCAAAAATCAAATATATATAAAACAAAAGACCTAGAATACAGACTCTCATATGCATTCTAAGTCTTTTTAAATAGAATCTGACTACCAAAGAATCCCTTTGTAGGCTATCAAAATGAGGGCTAATAGCAGGACATAAAAGGCAAGGAAAAGCCATTTCATTTTGACACAGAGGGCCACGTACTCCCGAATAAAAGCAGATGGTATGTAGTAGCCTGCCGTCCTACATCCGAGCCCATCTCCCTTCATATTTAGTTTACGGGCATAGGTACTAGTACGAAAGACATGATAGTCATTAGTAACAAAGAGGAAACAAGGATTTTCAACCAATTGTTCTCCCACTTCTTTTGAAAACAATAAATTCTCATAGGTCGTTCTGGACTTGTCTTCAAGAAGAATGGATTCCTTGCGGACATCCGTCTCTTCTAAGATATAATTACAAATGGCCTGCGCTTCAGAAATCTTCTCATCTCCCCCTTGACCACCACTTGCAATCAGTTTAACATTTGGATTAGGAGAAGCCCTGAAGGCCTCGATTGCCTTATCAATCCGACGCTTGAGTAAGGGTGTCACTCTTTCTCCGTCTAACAAGCCAGCTCCATGAATAATGATAAAGTCATAGCTTTTCTTTTTAGGAATAAACAGGTACAGGATAGAATAAAGCATAAATCCTGCAAAAGCAAAACCGAAAAGGAAATAAGAATAAGTCGTAAATAGAAATAGGAGATTCAGAAAGTGATTTGTAGAAAATAGCTCATTCCTATCCCACAATCTAAATGACATGATTCCAAAAAATATCAGGATAACAAAACCAAGTAACATAGAAAGATAATTAGCTTTTGAACGTCCTTCTCGTTTCAGTAGGATGACTCCATTATAGATTAAACAGAGCCCACTTAGAAAAAGCAAAAAAGGAAGGAAGACAAAGGTAAATACCAAAAAGAATAAGTGAACCTTTTCATATCCATTCTGATAAAAAAAATGGGCCACCGATAAATAGATTGAGATGAGAGACAATAAAAATAAGGCTGGATTCCAAAGACTTCTGTTATCTTTCCAAAATGAAAAGACAAATGCGGCTACAATAATTCCTGTAAAAAGATACATCAGTTCCTCCTTTTATAAGTAGATTTTATCATAATTATCCAAAGAGAAAAAGAGGGCATCTATCCCTCTCACTCCTTCATCTGACTCTCTGCATCAGCCACGACTTGTTCTAAACTGGTCTGACCAAGCTCTGCCTCCATAGCCAGCTGGATTCTCTCTAGTTTTTGATCCAAAACCTCATGAATATGAGCTCCGACTGGGCAATTTGGATTTGGATTGTCATGGAAACTAAAGAGTTGACCTGTCTTACCAAGACACTCAACCGCCTGATAAACATCGAAGAGACTAATGTCCTTTAGGTCCTTGACAATCTCTGTTCCTCCTGTTCCACGCGCTACTGAAATCAGCTCTGCCTTCTTCAACTGGGACAAGGTTTTTCTGATAATGACAGGGTTAACCCCGACACTAGCAGCCAGAAAATCACTGGTCACCTTGCTTTCCTTCCCCTTGAGGGCAATGATTATCAGCATATGAGTCGCAATGGTAAATCTACTTGGAATTTGCATACTCTTCTCCTTTTTACGAGGCTACCCTGCCTCTACTCTTCTTTTTCTATTATTATACCCTTTTTTGTTGTAATGTCAATCGTTACCACTTTTCAACCAGGCATCTAATTCCCTATCATAACCCTCTTTCTGAGCCAATTCTCTCAGAAATTCCTGATTATGAGTATGGTGGATACCATTGACCAGACTTTCATAATAAACCTCAAAATAGGGAAGTTTGAGATCTTTAGCTAGCTGCAATTCGGCTGCCACATCGTAGTCCACCCGTCGGAAGTCCATATCTACCAAGCCCTTATCATCAAACTCCAAAATCATATACTGGGCCCGTAGGTCCTTCCGCAACTGGGCATCTAGAAAGAAAGGTTGCCCAATCGAACCTGGATTGACAATCAATTGTCCACCAGTCCCGTAACGAAGCAACTGCTGGTGAATATGACCATAAACAGCAATATCACAAGGAGGATTGGTCACCAAGCGGTCAAAATCCTCTTGCGCTCCAGTATGAATCAACTCTCGCCCCCAGTTCTTATCAGGCAAATGATGACTAATTCCCACCGTCAAATCCCCAAACTGACGATGGATCTGGAGTGGTTGATTGTGGAGCAGTTCAATTTCTTCTAGGGAAATTTCCTCTAAAACATACTGACACTGGCGCAAGAGATAGCGTTGACTGGGACGAGTACTATCCAATTCCTTGCGGACACCATGCCAAAGACTGTCTTCCCAGTTTCCCAAAACTCTAGCCGTAATCGGTAGTTGAGCCAACAAGTCCAAAATCTTTCTACGCCCTGTCCCTGGCATGAGAATGTCTCCCAAAAGCCAGTATTCATCCACTCCTAGCTGCCGAGCATCTGCCAAAACAGCCTCCAAGGCGGTGGTATTTCCATGAATATCTGAAAGAAGAGCTATTTTCGTCATATCCATCTCCTCGTTTTTTCTCTTGCAATAAGTATAACATAAAAAGTCACAGCTAGAGAAATCTAGCTTTTTTTGATATACTAGATAGAGATATTAGACAAGAGGAAGCGAATGACCCCGAATAAAGAAGACTATCTAAAATGTATTTATGAAATTGGCATAGACCTGCATAAGATTACCAACAAGGAAATTGCGGCCCGCATGCAAGTCTCTCCCCCTGCCGTAACTGAAATGATTAAACGGATGAAAAGTGAAAATCTCATCCTCAAGGACAAGGAATGTGGCTATCTACTGACTGACCTTGGACTCAAACTGGTCTCAGAGCTCTACCGTAAGCATCGCTTGATTGAAGTTTTTCTAGTCCATCATTTAGACTATACAAGTGACCAGATTCACGAGGAAGCTGAGGTCTTGGAACATACTGTATCTGACCTGTTCGTGGAAAGACTGGATAAATTGCTAGGGTTCCCTAAAACCTGCCCCCACGGAGGAACTATTCCTGCCAAGGGAGAACTCTTAGTTGAAATCAATAACCTGCCACTAGCTGACATCAAGGAAGCGGGCGCCTACCGTCTGACTCGTGTGCACGATAGTTTTGACATTCTCAGTTATCTGGACAAGCACTCACTTCACATCGGTGATTCGCTCCAAGTCAAGCAGTTTGATGGCTTCAGCAACACCTTCACTATCCTTAGTAAAGACGAGGATTTACAAGTGAATATGGACATTGCCAAACAACTCTATGTCGAAAAAATCAACTAATTTCTCAAGTCCCCTACCAACCCTGAAAATTTGATTTTCAGGGTTTTATTTTTATCATTTGATTTTGCTTTCATTTAGTTGTAGAATATTTGTTAAAAAAAAAAGAAAGATAGTTTAACCTATGAAAAAATCACTAAAAATTTTTGCGACATCTAAATGGTTTGACCTCTTTGGAGTTGCTTTGGTCGTTGGGATTGCGATTGCATCTGGTTACCTCAACTCCCGCCTCGATAAATTTGTAGACTGGGGACCATGGACAGCTCTTGTTCCCTTTGGATTGATTTCCGTAACCAATGTTGGGATTTCCATGTTGTCCACTCGTTTCACGGGAAAATTAAGCAAATGGGGAAATTACTTTGGCATTGTTAATACCATTTTGTCCGGTGCTATTGATTATATCCTTGGAAATAAGGCGGCTATTATCACTTATCCCGTCACCTTCCTCATTTATACCTTTGCTATTAAGAAATGGGAAGCTTCGCAAGAAGGCAGACCCAACCAAATGAGCCAAGAACAGCTAAAATTGGCGGCCATCATCATTTCAATCATCGCCTTCCTCTTTGCCTTTGTGACCAACTATATCGGATATGAGGGCAAGATGAATCTCCTTGCCTACGTAACAACTATTGCCTTTGCACTGTCCCTCATTGCCAATGCTTTGAATGCATTGAAACTAACAACTCAGTGGGGCTTTTGGTTGATTTACAATTTCGTTCAGCTGACAAAGGCTGGCATTCAAGGAAACTTTGCCAATATCGGTAAATACATCTTTTATATCCTCAATGCAATCGGAGCTTTATTTGTCTGGAATGATGAAGAAGTAAAACAATAAGAGGAAAATCAAATAAAGAAATCTAACAGAATCTCCTTACTAAAATTTTTTATCATTTTACTTGTAACTCCCATTCTTTTGGAGTAGAATGAAGCTAGATAAAAGAGGGAGGTCTTGTCATGAAAAAACTCTATAGAATCCATTTTACAGCAATTGCAGTTATCGATTTGCTACTATTCGCATTTTTTAGCACTAGACCCGAGACAGCTTTCGACTGGCTCTTGCTCACTGGTTTTATTTTCCTCCTTGTTCAGGGACTCCTGCTATTTCGCTTGGTCGTCCAACTAAAAAATCAATTCGCTGAGATTTATCCTCAAATCAATAAAATGATTCGCTTCTACTATTTAGGGGTGCTCATCAGCGACTTTCTATTATTTGTTCTCTTAGCCTTCACTAGTTCTCAGCGATTTTCCACTCTTATGCCAATCGTCACTGCTTGTCATTATACTTTATATTATCTGACGACTGACTACCTAAGAGAAAACTATCCAGACTTTTACGATAAACACATCACTTTATGGGAGTGTCTCTAAGGAAAAGGAGGTTTTAGCATGAAAAAAATCATCTTCATCAAAACTATTCAACTCCTTGTCATTGATGGAATTATGCTGGCATTTTTGACATTTAAAGAAGGGCTTACTTGGGATTGGATTTTAATTTATAGCGGTTGGCTCATTTTCTTTCATCCTGTGCTATTGACCTATCTGTCTAATCAGCTTTGTGACCACTTTAGTCAACTCTATTCCCAGATTAGACCGCGATTCTGGCGTTTTGCCTTACAAATCCTCCTATGGGATAGCCTGATGATTCTCTCCTTGATATTTTTAAGTAGCATCCCACTTTTCCTTCAGGATACCCTCCTCATCCTAGGACACATCATCCCTTCCTATCGCACTTGCCAAAGCCTGAAACAAGATTTCCCCAAGCCCTATCAAGAACCGATTTCTTTTTGGAGCATTTTATGATAGATGAGAAAAACCAAGCCGGCTGGGCTTGGTCTTTCTTATCTATTTTTAGTATCTAGGATAATGGTAACTGGCCCATCATTGACCAGCTCAACCTGCATATCCGCTCCAAAGATGCCTGTCTGAACGGGCACTTCTTGCGCTAATTTTTGATTGAATGCATCATAGAAGTCTGATGCCATATCAGGCTTGGCTGCACCTGTAAAGGCTGGACGATTGCCTTTCTTAGTATCCGCAAAGAGGGTAAACTGAGAAATAGAGAGGATTTCTCCTTCAATATCTTTGACAGACAGGTTCATCTTGCCTTCTGCATCTGAAAAAATCCGCATATTGACCAGTTTTCTCACAGCATAGTCCAAATCTTCCTCTTGGTCCTCTGGTCCAACACCAACCAGCAATAAGAGTCCCTGATTAATTTTTCCCTGAACCTGACCTTCGATACTCACTTGGGCTTTTTTAACCCGTTGGATAATGATTTTCATAATAGCCTTTCTAGTAAGAGCTAGGCCAATTAGCCGTTGGTCCGTTTAACAGAATAGACCTCTGGTACGCTCTTAATCTTATCTACGACCGTGGTCAGCGTCGAGAGGTTAGCAATGCCGAAGGACACATGGATATTAGCAAACTTCATATCCTTGGTTGGTTGGGCATTGACCGTTGAGATGTTCTTGGTTGTGTTTGAAAGAACTTGCAGTACATCGTTCAACAGTCCTGTACGGTTGAGACCATAGATATCGATATGAGCCATATACTCCTTATTTGAGTTTGAATACTGGTCTTCCCACTCCACATCAAGGAGACGTTGCTCGTAGTTTTCTTGGGCACGCAGGTTCATACAGTCCACACGGTGAATAGCCACACCACGCCCCTTAGTGATATAGCCGACAATATCATCACCAGGAACAGGATTACAACACTTGGCAATCCGCACGAGGAGACCTGAGGCACCTTCAATGACCACACCACCCTCATGCTTGACCTTGAGGGTTTCTTTGTTTTCAACCTTGACCTCGCCACCTTTGACAAGTTCTTCTGCTTCCGCCTTGGCCTTGGCACGTTCTTCTTCACGACGTTCCTTTTCAGTCAGACGGTTAAAGACGGTAATCGCACCAATTTCGCCAAAACCAATGGCCGCAAAGAGGGATTCTTCTGTCTTGTAGCTGGTCTTTTGTAGAACTTGGTCCATGTGGCGCTTGTCCATGAATTTATTGGCTACATAGCCGTTTTCTTGGAACTGGGCCATCAACATCTCACGACCCTTGTTGACAGACAATTCCTTATCTTGATTTTTAAAGAACTGACGAATCTTGTTACGGGCCTTGCTGGTCTTGACCATGTTAAGCCAGTCACGGCTCGGCCCAAAGGAGTTCGGGTTGGTAACAATTTCAACCTGATCCCCTGTCTTGAGCTTGGTTGTCAGTGGAACCATACGACCATTGACCTTAGCACCAGTTGCTTTTTCTCCGACTTTTGTATGGATTTCATAGGCAAAGTCAATCGGTCCTGAATCTTTTGGAAGTGAACGGACAGCTCCATCTGGGGTAAAGACGTAAATCTCCTCAGCCAGATAGTTTTCCTTGACCGAGTCCACAAATTCTTTGGCATCATCAGCCTGGTCTTGGAGCTCCATCATCTCCTTGATCCAGTTCATCCCAATAGCTGATTCCTTGCTGTTAACCTGCCCCTTAACGCCTTTCTTATAAGCCCAGTGAGCCGCAACCCCGTACTCAGCCACCTCGTGCATGGCTTTAGTTCGAATCTGGAATTCAATCGGCCCTTTTGGCCCATAAACAGTCGTATGGATAGACTGGTAACCATTGGCCTTGCGGTTAGCGATATAGTCTTTAAAGCGACCAGGCATGGGTTTCCAAAGTTCATGCACATAACCCAACATGGCATAAACATCACTTTGGGTATCTAAAATACAGCGAATAGCAATCAGGTCATAGATTTCCTCAAACCGTTTTCTCTTATCCTGCATTTTGCGGAAAATAGAGTAAATATGCTTGGGACGACCATAAATCTTCCCTCTCAAGTGATGATCCGTCGTATATTCCTCTAATTTTGTGACCACCTCATCCACCAAGGCCTCACGCTCCCTACGCTTTTCCTTCATCATATGGGTAATCTTGTAAAACTCCGTTGGGTTGAGGTAACGGAAAGATAGGTCTTCCAATTCCCATTTGACACTGGAAATCCCCAAACGATGGGCAAGTGGGGCATAGATTTCCATGGTTTCTTTGGAAATACGCTCCTGCTTGTCTTTTCGAAGATGTTTCAGGGTCCGCATATTGTGCAAGCGGTCAGACAGTTTGACCAAGATAACACGGATGTCCTCAGACATGGCCATGAGCATCTTGCGATGATTTTCCGCTAATTGCTCTTCGTGAGACTTGTACTTGACCTTACCGAGCTTGGTAACTCCATCGACAATCACGCGCACATCAGGACCAAACTCTCTTTCCAAATCGTCCAAGGTCGCATCTGTATCTTCCACCACATCATGCAAGAAACCACAAGCTACTGTTACAGCATCCAGCTTGAGCTTGGCTAAAATACCTGCCACTTGGATGGGGTGAATGATATAAGGCTCACCTGATTTGCGATATTGACCACTATGGCATTCAACAGCATAAACCAAGGCCTTATGGACAAAATGGACATCCTCTTCCGTTAAATATTCTTTGGTTAAAGCGACAACTTCTTCGCCTGTTAAATTCACTTCTTTTGGCATCTCTACTCTCCAATTCTTCCTACCATTTTATCACTTTTTTAAGAATATGAAAACTAGATTGGAACAGAATAAGAAAAAAATAATTCAGAATTGCTTGATAATTCTGAATTATTAGTCTATAATATATTACGAAGTTAGATTTTAAACTTAGGTGATAGAAGGAGAGATAGAAGAACGGAAACCATATTGTAACCGAAAGACTTTCTGACTTCCCCAATTCCATTGAATATACGAAAGATAAACGGTGGAACTCGTGTCACATACACTGGTACCTTGACTGGATTTTGAAATTAAAAATCCTCAAGATACTTTCTTTTATCCTTTAGTTTATAAGGAGAACACCTATGAAAAAAACTGCTATTTCTATCTTTGCTCTCCTAGTGTTAGGAGTTAGCTACCTGTTCCTATTCAGCCAGCAAAGCTATAAAAAAACAGTCGTTCAATACTATGCTAACGACCAGAACCTGCCCAATAGGATAACTTATAGTGAATATAGCGATAAACGAGAAGCCAACTACGGTGGCACTCTAAACATCACATCTATCAAACAAGCTAATGACGGAGTTTATGCAACCTATGAAGGGCAATTGACACCTCTCCAATATTGATAAATTGATAACCAGCCTGTCTTCATCCAGTCATGCTGGTTTTTAAGTTCATTCTAAATCCTTACCTATTTTCCCCAACTGTGCTATACTTAATTTATACTCAATGAAAATCAAAGAGCAAACTAGGAAACTAGCCGCAGGCTGTACTTGAGTACGGCAAGGCGACGTTGACGCGGTTTGAATTTGATTTTCGAAGAGTATTAGTGCATTCTTTGAGATTGGAGCTAGTATGAAAATCCATAAAACCGTGAATCCTGTTGCCTATGAAAACACCTATTACCTAGAAGGTGAAAAGCACCTCATCGTCGTCGACCCTGGCAGCCATTGGGAAGCCATTCGTCAGACAATCGAGAAGATCAACAAACCGATCTGCGCTATTCTCCTGACCCACGCCCATTATGACCATATCATGAGTCTGGACTTGGTTCGCGAGACTTTTGGAAATCCTCCTGTCTATATCGCAGAGAGCGAAGCTAGCTGGCTCTATACTCCTGTCGATAATCTCTCTGGGCTTCCCCGCCACGATGATATGGCGGATGTGGTCGCAAAACCTGCTGAACACACCTTTGTCTTTCATGAAGAATATCAAATTGAAGAGTTCCGCTTTACTGTCTTGCCAACACCAGGTCATTCTATCGGTGGTGTTTCCCTAGTATTTCCTGATGCCCACCTAGTCTTGACAGGTGATGCTCTGTTCCGTGAAACCATCGGACGAACCGACCTTCCGACTGGTAGCATGGAGCAACTCCTTCATAGTATCCAGACCCAACTCTTCACCCTACCAAACTACGACGTCTATCCAGGGCATGGTCCAGCTACTACTATTGCTCACGAAAAAACTTTCAATCCTTTTTTCTAGAAAGATGATGACAATCAATTTTGCAATTTAATACTCAATGAAAAACAAAGAGCAAACTAGGAAGCTAGCCGCAGGTTGCTCAAAGCACCGCTTTGAGGTTGCAGATAAAGCTGACGTGGGTGAAGAGATTTTCGAAGAGTATAAGTAAACTATCCAGCAAGTCTTTCCATTATAAAAGGCATCCAATCAAGTTTTCAGACCTGATTGGATGCCTTTTTCTGATTACTTCCTTCTTTGCATCACCAAATAATCACGCGCTCTTCTGGTGAACGCCACATACCGTCGCCTTCTTTGACATCATAGGTTGTAAAGAAATCATCAAAGTTTAGTACTTGCACATTGACACGGAGTTTGGCTGGTGCGTGCACATCGACGCTAGCCAAGAGTTTCATAAATTCTGGACGACCTTTCATGCGCCAGATGCGACCGAAGTTGTAGAAGAACTCTTCTGCTGAGAAGTCTGGTTCCCTCTTAGCTGCTTCAAGGGCTGCTGCGATTCCTCCCAAGTCAGCCACGTTTTCTGACACAGTCAATTTACCATTAATGGTTGCTCCATAAGAATCCTGTCCATCAAACTGGTCAATAACTTTTTGTGTTTTCTCCTTGAAGGCAGCATAGTCGCTCTCTGTCCACCAATCCTTGAGACTACCATTTTCATCAAAGGAAGCTCCGTTGGTATCAAAGGCGTGGGAAATTTCATGGGCAATAACTGCCCCAATACCGCCGTAGTTAGCAGAAGATGACTGATGCAAGTCATAGAAAGGAGCCTGTAAAATAGCCGCTGGAAAGACAATCAGGTTCTTCTGTGGATTGTAGTAGGCATTGACCATATGAGCAGGCATGCCCCACTCCTTGTAGTCAACAGGTTGGTTCCACTTGCTCCAACTGTGCTTGATTTCCACACGCGCAAAGGCTAGAGCATTGTCAAAAAGACTAGCGGTCTCATCCACTACCTTGTCTTTGTAGCGTTCTGGCAATTCTTCTGGGTAACCAATATAAGGCTTGATGACATTGAGTTTGACGATGGCCTTGTCACGAGTTTCAGGAGTCAGCCAGTCATTTTTGGCCAAGCGTTCCTTATAGACATCAATCATAGTTGCCACTTTTTTCTCCACGTCCGCCTTAGCCTCTGGAGAGAATTTTTCATGGGCATACCAGAGACCCAAGGCTTGTTTGAAAGGACCTTGTGCTAACTGGTAGGCTGCCTTGACCTTGTCTTTGGCTTCTGGAACACCTGAAAGCGCCCGGCTATAGGCACCTGACAAGACACGGATTTCTTCTGTTAAATAGCTGGTTGAGAGATTCACAACACTTAAAATTAAGGTTGCCTTGAGGAGAGGCCAGGCCTCTTCACTATAGAATTGGTCTGCGGCTTGCCAGAAACGTTCTTCGTCTACGATAACCTTGTCTGGTATTTGTCCAAGAACAGCTTGGAAGAAGTCATCCAAAGGTAGGGCAGGCGCAAATTTCTTGAAATCTTCATAAGCATATGGATGGTAGAGTTTAGCATACTCTGAACTTTCTTCATTAGAGAGCACTACTGCCGCAACTCGACGGTCCAATTCTAGTCTTTTCTCTAGCAAGTCTTCAATTTCTTCATCAGAGAAATCATAAGCCTTGAGGAGATTTGCGCTGGTTTCTTTCCAAAGAGTCAAGAGCTCTTCGCGCTGAGGATGGTCTTCTGCATAGTAGGTCGTATCTGGCAGGATCGTGCTTGGGGCACTAGCCCATAAAACATTGATTCTGGCATCCATAAAGTCTGGTGATACACCAAAAGGAAGGAAATTTGGCTTTCCTTCAAGCTCAAACTCTGCTAGTCTAGCTGTAAAATCTGCAAAAGTCTCCAATTCTTGGAATTCTTTAAGGAGCGGTAAGACAGGTGTGATACCGTCAGCTTCTCTCTTGTCAAAATCACGAACTAGGCGGTGGTATTTGACAAAGTTTGCCAAGATATCATCCTCAGGCACCTCTTCTCCTACCAACCACTTGTCTGTTGTCGCCAACATCAAGTCTTCAATTTCCTGGTCTAAATCAACAAAACCTCCCGTTTGAGACTTATCTGCTGGGATTTCAGCTGTCTTCTGCCATTCTCCATTGATTGCATCATAAAAATCGTCTTGATAACGTGTCATCTTGTTCTCGCTTTCATTTATACTTGTTTTTAGCTTAACAAAAATTACCCAGGAATGCAATTAAAAATAAACTTTCCTTTTCCATCATTTTTCAGTTAATATTTTAATTTTTTCAAAAATTAACTTGACTTAATTTTTTTTTTAAGGTATATTAAGAGTCAGGAGGAATATAAGTTTATGATACGTATCGAAAACCTCAGTGTCTCCTACAAAGAAACGTTGGCACTTAAGGATATTTCACTAGTGCTCCAAGGACCAACAATTACCGGAATCATTGGTCCAAACGGTGCTGGAAAATCAACATTATTAAAAGGTATGCTGGGAATTATCCCTCATCAAGGTCAGGCATTTCTCGATGACAAGGAAGTTAAAAAATCCTTACACCGAATTGCCTATGTCGAACAAAAAATCAATATCGACTACAACTTTCCCATCAAGGTCAAGGAATGTGTCTCACTAGGACTCTTTCCCTCTATTCCTCTCTTTCGCAGTTTAAATGTTAAACATTGGAAAAAAGTAGAGGAAGCCCTTGAAATCGTCGGCCTAGCTGACTACGCTGAACGTCAAATCAGTCAACTGTCTGGAGGTCAATTCCAGCGGGTCTTGATTGCCAGATGTTTGGTGCAGGAAGCCGATTATATCCTCTTGGATGAACCCTTTGTTGGGATTGACTCTGTCAGTGAGGAAATCATCATGAATACGCTGAGAGATTTGAAAAAAGCTGGTAAGACGGTTCTCATCGTTCACCACGACCTCAGCAAGGTTTCCCACTACTTCGATCAAGTCTTACTTGTCAATCGAGAAGTGATTGCCTTTGGTCCAACCAAAGAAACCTTTACCGAAGCCAATCTCAAAGAAGCTTACGGTAATCGACTCTTTTTCAATGGAGGTGACCTATGATTGCAGAATTTATCGATGGATTGCAAAAATTCCATTTCCTACAAAATGCCTTGATAACAGCTATTGTCGTCGGGGTCGTAGCTGGAGCTGTGGGATGTTTCATCATTCTACGTGGGATGTCACTCATGGGAGATGCTATTTCACATGCTGTCTTACCAGGTGTAGCCCTCTCCTTCATCTTAGGCGTTGACTTCTTTATCGGAGCCATTGTCTTTGGATTGCTAGCTGCTATCATCATTACCTACATCAAGGGGAACTCGATTATCAAAAGCGATACCGCCATCGGCATTACCTTTTCTTCTTTCTTAGCCCTCGGTATCATCTTGATTAGTGTCGCTAAAAGTTCAACTGACCTTTTCCATATCCTTTTTGGTAATATTCTAGCCGTCCAAGATACGGATATGTTTATCACTATGGGCGTAGGGGCGGTCATTCTCTTGTTAATCTGGATTTTCTTCAAGCAACTCTTGATAACTTCCTTTGATGAACTTCTGGCTAAAGCCATGGGAATGCCTGTCAATTTCTATCACTACCTCCTCATGATACTCCTGACTCTCGTGTCTGTGACAGCCATGCAAAGTGTTGGAACTATCCTGATTGTAGCCATGCTGATTACCCCAGCTGCAACTGCTTATCTGTATGCTAATAGCCTGAAAAGTATGATTTTCCTTTCCTCAACCTTTGGAGCTACAGCTTCAGTTTTGGGACTCTTTATTGGCTATAGTTTAAACTTAGCAGCTGGTTCTAGCATCGTACTTACAGCTGCTAGCTTCTTCTTAATCAGTTTCTTTATCTCTCCTAAACAACGATATTTGAAACTGAAAAATAAACATTTGTTAAAATAAGGGGAAAAACCCCAATAAATTGGAGGATCTAATGAAAAAATTAGGTACATTGTTCGTTCTCTTTCTTTCTGTCATTGCTCTTGTAGCATGTGCTAACGGAAAAAAAGATACAGCTTCTGGTCAAAAACTAAAAGTTGTTGCTACAAATTCAATCATCGCTGATATTACTAAAAATATTGCTGGTGACAAGATTGATCTTCACAGTATCGTTCCGATTGGACAAGACCCACACGAATACGAACCACTCCCTGAAGATGTTAAGAAAACTTCTGAGGCTAACCTCATTTTCTATAACGGTATCAACCTTGAAACAGGTGGCAATGCTTGGTTTAGCAAATTGGTAGAAAATGCTAAGAAAACTGAAAACAAAGACTACTTTGCAGTCAGCGAAGGCGTTGATGTTATCTACCTTGAAGGAAAAAATGAAAAAGGAAAAGAAGACCCACACGCTTGGCTTAACCTTGAAAATGGAATTATCTTTGCTAAAAATATCGCCAAACAATTGAGTGCTAAAGATCCTAACAACAAGGAATTCTATGAAAAAAATCTCAAAGAATATACTGATAAGTTAGACAAACTTGATAAAGAAAGTAAGGATAAATTTAATAACATCCCTGCTGAAAAGAAACTCATTGTAACCAGCGAAGGAGCATTCAAATACTTCTCTAAAGCCTATGGTGTCCCAAGTGCTTACATCTGGGAAATCAACACTGAAGAAGAAGGAACACCTGAACAAATCAAGACCTTGGTTGAAAAACTTCGCCAAACAAAAGTTCCTTCACTCTTTGTAGAATCTAGTGTAGATGACCGTCCAATGAAGACTGTTTCACAAGACACAAACATCCCAATCTATGCACAAATCTTTACTGACTCTATCGCAGAACAAGGTAAAGAAGGCGACAGCTACTACAGCATGATGAAATACAACCTTGATAAGATTGCTGAAGGATTGGCAAAATAAGCCTCTAAAAACGTCATTCTCACATGAGCTGGCGTTTTTTCTATGCCCATATTTCCAGTCAAATCATTGGAAAATTCCGACTGTTTCAGCTAAAATGGAAGAAAAAAGATTGGAGTATCTTATGGTAACTTTTCTCGGAAATCCTGTGAGCTTTACAGGTAAACAACTACAAGTCGGCGACAAGGCACTTGATTTTTCACTCACTACAACAGACCTTTCTAAAAAATCTCTGGCTGATTTTGATGGCAAGAAAAAAGTCTTGAGTGTCGTGCCTTCTATCGATACAGGCATCTGCTCAACTCAAACGCGTCGTTTTAATGAAGAACTGGCTGGACTGGATAATACAGTTGTCTTGACTGTTTCCATGGACCTCCCTTTTGCCCAAAAACGTTGGTGTGGTGCTGTGGGAATTGAAAATGCCATCATGCTCTCAGACTATTTCGACCATTCCTTTGGACGTGATTATGCCCTCTTAATCAATGAGTGGCATCTATTGGCACGCGCAGTCTTTGTCCTCGATACTGACAATACTATTCGCTACGTTGAATACGTGGACAATATCAACTCTGAACCAAACTTCGAAGCCGCAATTGCAGCTGCTAAAGTCCTATAGAAAAAATCCTCTGTCACAAAGAGTTCCCTACTCTTTGAAACGGAGGATTTTTGTTTACGAGTAAATATAAGTTCAATCAGCTAAAAACAACTACCTTATACTCAATGAAAATCAAAGAGTAAACTAAGACTCTAGCCTCAGGCTACTCAAGACACTGTTTTGAGGTTGTAGATATAGCTGACGTGATTTGAAGAGATTTTCGAAGAGTATTACTCTACAGATTTCAAAGCTTCAAGCATATCAACCTTTCTCAGATGATAATTGACAAAGAAACCAAGCAAGGTCAAAATGATGCTTACTGCTGCCACTGGGATTACATAGACTTCCCAGCCTACCTGTGGATAAAAGAGAATAGTCGCAGGAGAAATCATTTGAATCAAAAATTGGTGTAAATAGAAACCAGATACCAGACCAAGTACGATTCCCATAAGGGACAGCACAATGGTCTCACGGTAAATGTAGAGAGTGACTTCATTATTATGAAAACCAAGAACCTTGATAGTGGAGAGTTCACGGATTCTCTCAGCTACGTTGATATTGGTTAGATTGTAAAGAATAACAATAGCCAACAGAACCGATACGATAACCAAGATGGTCATGGTCTGATTGAGTGAGCTAGCGACGGAGTCAAAGAGTCGAATGGCTGAAGCATTCTGGACAACACTTGACACCGCAGATTGATTCATAAGTAAACCTGCCTGCCTTTCAATACTAGTAGCACTGGTATCCCTTAACGAGACCAAATAAGTGTTGGCTTGGGGTAGTTGTCCGTAAATTTGCTCATAGTCAGTCTGACTCATATAAATAAAATGACCAACGTAGTTCTCAGTAATAGCAGCGACCGTTAGTTCCTTACCTTCAATTTCTAGAGTCTGTCCAACCTTGACACCTGCCAACTGGGCAAGTTTAGCTGTAATAACGACGCCATCTTTTAATGTCAACTCTTGCTGATGATGTTGCAGATGAATAAAGGGAGTCAAATCTTCCTTCTCTGTCATCATAAGGGTAATGGTTTGAAGACCAGCCTTACCTTTGAAATCCTTGTCTAGCGTTTTAGAATAGATTTTCTGATAAGCTTGGATATCCTGCCCTTTCAACACTTCTTCTAACTCTGCCTTGTCCTGATTAGTCGCACTAGGATTTTCAGAGACAATCATCTGATACTGTTGGATTTGTTGAAACTGTCTAGACGGAACTCCTGCTACAGAGGATTGGATTCCCAAACCTGCAAAGAGCAGGGCTATAGAACCAGCCACACCAAAGATCGTCATCAACATCCGCTGCTTATAACGGAAAATATTGCGAGCTGTTACCTTATGAGTAAAACTGAGACGACGCCAGATAAAACCGATACGCTCCAGTAAGATTTTAGCTCCTTTAACAGGAGGTTTAGGCAGTAAAAGCTGGGCTGCTTCATCATGAAGTTCCCTCCGAGCCACCAGATAGGCTGGTAACACACTCGCCAACCAACTCAAACCAAGAGCCAGTAAGCTATAGGTCCAATAGAACTGAATCTGGGTTTCTCCCACCACCATGCCTTTTGTAATGACACTTGAAATCACACTGGCTAGTAAATAATGTCCAAGTATGCTACCTAGAGCTGTTCCTACAGTCCCAGCTACTAGACCATAAAGGAGAAACTTGGCAATAATATCCTTGCTATGATAACCCAAGGCCTTAAAAATACCTGCATGTGTTCGTTCTTCATCCACAAAGCGAGTCATAGTTGTAAAGGTCACCATAGCCGCTACGGCATAAAGCACTACAGGAAAGATATTGCCCACTGCCCGAATACTGGCTGAAGCATTACTGTACATGAGGAAGCCTTGACCCCCTGGCATGGTTTGCCGATTATAGACTTGATACTTGGGCTCAGCTAAATCATCCAAGACTTGCTGATGTTTTTCTAGTTTTTCCTTTTCTTGGGCTAGATTTTGTTCAGCCTGCTTTAGTTTGTCCTCTTCCTTGCTCAATTTCTGCTTGGCTTGGGTAAGTTGAGCACTAGCCTGCTCTCTCTGAGCTTGAGGAAGCAAGGCTAGTTGACTTTCCTGAGCCTGTAAACGAGCTTGAGCTGCTGCTAAACGACGCTTGCCTTCCTGCAAATTAGTCTCAGCCTTGTCAAGGGTTTCTTGGCCTTTGTCTAGAGACTCTTGTCCTTCTTTTCTCAAGACTTGCAGACGTGCCTTGCCATTATCTGACAAAGCTTGTTCAAGGTCTTCCTGATGTTGCTTGGATTTTTCTTCATAAGCTGATGAAAAGGCATTTAAACCTGACAAATCTTGATATTTCAAACGAGCTATATTGTAGACTTTCTGATTAAACTGACCAGGTAAAATGACCCCGTAGGCTGTCAGAGTCCCGCTTCCACTTCCTGCGTAGCCCATATCTCGCTGGGAGAGGATTTCAGCTGAATCCACAAAACCAGTAATGGTATACCTATGGTCTTTTAAAGAGGAATGACCCTCTTCTTTTTCTTTAAAACTAATCTCCTGTCCCACGCTGTATTGGCCTTGCAAATGAGTGGCCAAAGCGATTTCCTTGTCGGACTGAGGAAGTCGTCCCTCTCTTAGCTGAAAGGTTGAAATTCGCTCTGATTTGGAGTACAGCCGAATGGCATCCTGCCCATTTTCCATAGTCACATCTGTCAAATAGCCAAACTCAACCTCTGCGCCCTCTATCTGTTCTAGTTCTTCTTGATCTGTTTGATCCAAACCATAATTAGACATAACTGCCAAATCCAAGGTTTGAGCAGTCGTTAAATAGTCATTGGCGGTCGCCTCCATGTTGGGGCTAGTCACTTTGAGGCCTACTAAGGCTAGAGACCCTAACATCATCAAGGTTAAGATGGATAAAAAACGTCCCTTGGAGCCTGTGAAGGACTGAATTAAGTCCTTCCAATAGGTTTTTCGCTTGATCATACTAGTACTCCAAACTGTCGATATCCTGAGGATGCTGGTTCATCACCACATCCTTGACACTGGCATCGTGCATATGAATCACGCGATCAGCAATGGGCGCCAAAGCTCCATTGTGAGTCACGATAATCACCGTCGCTCCCTTTTGACGGGACATATCTTGGAGAATTTTCAAAACCTGCTTACCCGTCTGATAATCCAAGGCTCCAGTCGGTTCGTCACAAAGGAGAATTTTAGGATTTTTAGCTACCGCGCGTGCAATTGAGACTCGCTGTTGCTCCCCTCCAGAAAGCTGAGCTGGAAAGTTATTGAGACGATGAGCCAGACCTACATCTGTCAGCACCTTCTCAGGATCCAAGGCATCTGTCACAATTTCAGAAGCCAGTTCCACATTTTCCTTAGCAGTCAGATTGGACACTAGATTATAAAACTGAAAAACAAAACCGACATCATTTCTACGGTAATTGGTTCTCTGGTGGGAACTATAGTCTGCAATATTGGTACCATCAATCCAAATCTCCCCCTCATCATTGGTATCCATGCCCCCAAGAAGGTTAAGAACCGTTGACTTGCCTGCACCAGACGCACCTAGAATGATAACCAATTCACCCTTTTCAATCTCAAAATTCACATCGCGATTGGCCACAATCTCTGTGTCCCCAACCTGATAACGCTTGTAACAGCGTTTCATCTCAATATAAGCCATAAGACCCACCCTCTCTCAAACAAATTACTTCCTACTACCATTATAACGCTTTTTCAAATAGTTGGAAACTGCTTACATTTTCAAATCCTTCAAAAAAGGCAGTTCCAAATTACTGCCTTCTAATACTCAATGAAAATTAAAGAGCAAACTAGGAAGCTAGCCGCAGGTTGCTCAAAGCACCGCTTTGAGGTTGTAGATAAGACTGACAAAGTCAGTCACATATATACGGTAAGGCGACGCTGACGTGGTTTGAATTTGATTTTCGAAGAGTATGACATCTTCTTAAAAAGAAAATTGAACCAGATCGCCTTCTGCTGTCGCCACTGAAATACAATCTTTCCCTATACATTTCACTTTTGCTTTTTCTTGATTCACTTCAATCACACTTTTTTCAATACCTGGATAAGAGACTCGCAAATCTCCTCCACTTCCTGATAAAATGGTCATCTGTAAGAGTTTTTTATCCTCCCACCGCATACTAACTTCAAAATGTCCACGTGCCATTAAACCTGAAATAGAACCTGTTGACCAAGCATCGGGTAGGGCAGCTAGGAGCACTAGATAAGCTGTATGAGACTGGAGCAACATTTCTGCCATACCACTAGTAGCACCAAAATTACCATCTATCTGAAAAGGAGGATGGGTGCACCAAAGATTGGGCAAGGTGGATGTCTTTAACTGCTCTGCTAATAATTTATGGGCTCGATTTCCATCTCCTAGACGCGCCCAGAGATTGAGCTTATTAGCCTTGGACCAGCCTGTGCCCCCGTCTCCACGATCATTGAGACTAGCACGCGCGGCTTCAAGATACTCCTGCCCCTTATAGCTAAAGAGATTGCCAGGATAGAGTCCCACCAGATGGGAAGCGTGCCGATGCTGGGCCTCCACTTTCTCATTTTGAAAATGCTGCTCTTCCTCCTCATACCACTCCCTGATTCGACCAGATTGAGTGATTTGAAGAGGATTAAGCAAGTCAAACTTCTCCTTGACCTCAGTCAACAAAGACTCATCCAGTCCCAATTCCTGAGCAGCCTGAATAAAATCATGAAATAACTGCCAAATCAGAGATTGGTCATAGGTATTGCCAATCGAAATCGGCCCATGTTCTGGAGAATAAGACGGAGAAGACACCCAACGCTGCGCCTGCCTATCCTCATGTAAAAAATCATTCCAAAAACGAACCGTTTCCCTCAACATGGGATAAATTTTATCCCTGAGATAGTCTTGGTCCCTATAAAATGAATAGGCTTCATAAACAGTTTGCATCATCCACGCATTGGCAGCTGGAGACCAACCCCAATAGTAATCCCAACCAGGTGCCGTCCAGCCAAAAGGAGTCGCTTGGGTATGGACCAACCAACCATTCTCCTCCCCTTCCTGAGAGACGATTCCTGCATACCTTGCAGCCGCTAGACGACCATAGACACGCAAATCATCGATATAGTTGATGACTGGGAAAGCCGTCTCTAGGAGATTGGTAACATAGGCTGGCCAATAATTCATCTGCAGGTTGATATTCAGGTGATAGTCCGAATTCCAAGGAGGATTGTCGACCGCATTCCAGACTCCTTGCAAGTTAGCTGGTAGAGCATCTGGACAATCTCTGGAAGAACTAATCAATAAATACCGTCCATACTGGAAGAACAGCTCCTCCAAAGCCTGCCCTTCTTGCGGCTTATAATTTTTTAGCAAATCATCCGTAGGGGATGATTCAAAATCAGCTCCCAAATCCAATTGAACACGCTGGAATAAGGCTTGGTAGTCCTCAATATGCCTTGATTTCAATCGGGTATAGCCCTTTTCTTTAGCTATCTCCACCAAGTCTATCACCTGTTGCTCTAAATCTAGTTTCTTGCGATAATTGCTAGCAGGATTTTGGGAAAAATCTGTCTTAGCCGCCAAGAAGAGATTGGCATAACTGGCTCCTGATATCTGGACCTTATCCGACCAGACTCTAATGTCTCCATCTGTTTGCCAAGCTAGATAACTAGCAAACTGCAGGTCATTGTCCTTAACTCTTCCCTTCATCAAGATATGAGAATCAGTAATATCCAACTTACATTCCTTGTAATCAGATTTTTCCTGCTCATACTTTCCATCAGAAGCCAAATCACGGGTCAAGGATAGTTCTATAGTAAAATCTAGAGTTTCCAACCCTTCCTTAGTAAAGAGCTGAACCAAGAGATCATCTGGAAAACTCGCAAAGGCTTCACGTTCAAATCGCGTTCCCTTATAGACATAAGAAGTCGTCGCAAGTGCCTTACTAATATTCAGCTGTCTCTGATAGTCCGCCACCTGAGACAAAGTCTTGCCTTGATTACTAAACTCAATATGAATATCCCCAAAGGACAGATAGGTCCCATATTGACTCGTTTGGGGCCCGACTAGGTGCTGTTCAGCCAGTTCCTTAGCAGTATTGTAGTCTCTCTTCTCCAAAGCCTGCCGAATCTCAGCTAAAAAACCATACTGGTCCTGAAGATTTCCACCCTGATAATCTGAACTATCAGGAAGTGGACCACCAGACCAGAGACTTTTTTCATTAAATTGAATCCGTTCAGCCCCTATAAAGCCAAATACTTTTGCCCCTAAAGAACCATTGCCTATTGGTAAAGCCTCTTCTTCCCAACCCTTATATGTTCTTGATGCTGGTTGCTTGTAGGCCAGTACATAATCTTGTTTTTTATTCCTTATCATACTTCCATACTAACATAAAAAGCCTAGAAATCAATCCTAGGCTTACAATTTTTTATTTTCCAAGGTAGTATTCAGAAACTACATTCAATTTTTCGTCGAATTCGAATACCAATGGTGGGAAGTTAGGGATTTCCACGTCCATGATTTCGTCATCTGACAAACCTTTGATGTGTTTTACAAGGGCACGGATTGAGTTACCGTGAGCTCCTACGAATACGTTTTTACCATCTTTAAGAGCTGGAGCGATTTTATCTTCCCAGAATGGAAGAGCACGTTCCAAAGTCACTTTCAAGTTTTCAGCATCTGGGATTACTGAGTCGTCAAGTGAAGCATAACGACGGTCTGTGTGAGCTGAGTGCTCATCATCACGATCCATGTTTGGAGGCAATACATCGTATGAACGACGCCAGATGTGAACTTGCTCATCACCAAATTGTTCAGCAGCTTCAGCTTTGTTTTTACCAGTCAAACCACCGTAGTGACGTTCGTTCAAGCGCCATGATTTTTCAACTGGAACCCACAATTGGTCAGAAGCTTCAAGAGCCAAGTTCGTTGTTTTGATTGCACGTTTCAATACTGAAGTGTAAGCTTGGTCAAATTCGATACCAGCTTCTTTGATCAATTTACCAGCGTCAATCGCTTGTTGTGTACCTTTTTCAGACAAATCAACATCAGCCCAACCAGTGAAAAGGTTAGCTTTGTTCCATTCAGACTCACCGTGGCGAGCAAAAACCAATTTTACCATTAGATGGATTCTCCTTTAAATTTTCCGAGGTTTCCCCTCGTTTATCTATTCTATTTTACACAATTTTTCACAAAAAAGCTAGTCAAAACCAAAAAGGAAAGGACTGTTTGGTAATCACATTGTTTTTGGTTGTTTCTATTCTATCTTCATTATTTAACCTTTAAAAAACACCCCAATTTCTAACATTTGGGGTGTAATTTAACCAATTATTCTCAATTACTACAAAAAAATTTCTATCTTACTGTAGTTGAGATGTCAAAGTTTTCAACTGTTTTTGCAAATTGTCTCTAAAGTCTTTCAATTGTTGAGACAATTTTGATTTATCATCTTCCTTGATCTCAGTTGACCCTAGCAAATCATATATTTTTTTCTGCGCATCGAATAATTTTTGAGTTGACTCTTTTAGTTTGGTAAACGACTCATTATTTTCCATAGCTGTGCCTTTGAAACTTTCCTCAGCTTTAGTAAAATAATCATCAAAAATCTTTTTATAAAGATCTATATAATCTGCATAAGTACGCATTGATTCAATCGCATCATCTGTTACAACTGGAGTATCGAAAGTGATTGTTTCTTTTGAGGTATTAGATGTTGCTACTGTCTTCTCATCACTACTTGTTGAAGTAGTCTTTGCATTTTGTGCTCCACATGCAGCGAGAAGAGAAACAGATAATAGAACTGCTCCTAGACCGATAAACTTTTTTGTTCTTTTCATGCTAAAACACCTTTTATTCTTCTGATTTGAATTTCTTCAATGTTGCAAGGAATAGAGATCCTCCAATAATAGCAAGAATCCCCCCAACCCATCCTAAGAATGGAATGAGACTAACTCCACCTGAAACAATCATTAGTACAGACGGAGCTGCACCTACACGATTATCTCCTTTATAGTAAACAATAGCAATGATACCGAGAACAAGATTTGCAATCTTCAAGGCATTCAAGAGTAAAGTAACACCTGAAACAGCACCTGCAGTAGCTCCTCCATTAAGAGTTGTAGCAGCTGTATTTACCGCTGTCCCCAACAAGACAAATGGGCCAATAAGAAGTAAAATTCCTCCCACAAGACCGACGATACCACTAATTAAAGCAAGTGTTTTTGATTTCATAATAAAATCTCCTTTTTATTTTTTTCAAATAAAATTGTATCATATTTGCTAAAAAAAAAAGTATTTTCTGATATTATAAAATAAAAATTTGTATAATATGAAATAAAATATAATACTTTTCAGAAATCAAAAATAACTATGCTAATTTATTATTGTAAAATTGTTACACTATTTATTGATCTTATCCGCGATATCAAATCCCTATTTTATCTTACTACTGTTAGCTTGCTAAGTTTCTCTTTGATTCTTGTTGGGTATAAAAAGTCACACCTCACAAATTTTCAAAATAAATAAAAACGCATCGTATCAGGTGTTCAAAAACGTGATACAATGCGTTTAATAGACTATAAAATTAGTTGTCTTTTCTTCTCAAATTGAGTTTTACCTAGACTTTTCAACCTTATTTCTCTTCAAATCCTTCTGCGACTGCGTCCGCAAAGTTTTCTTCTACGATGCTTGCACAGTGGTCACAGATGACTGCGTGGTAACTGCGTTCTGCTGTTGTTGGGTCGATACGACGGCAACGGTCACATACTTCACCTGCAGCGCGTTCAACTGTAAAGGCTACATCTTCGAAGCTAACGGCAGCTTCTGGAGCTGGTCCTTCTGCGATGGTCAAGTCTGACACGATCAAAAGTTGAGCCACATTGCTGTTCACTGCTTCGAGTAGAGTTTTCACAACTTCATTTGGATAAACTGTCAAGTGTGCTTCAAGTGATTTACCGATAACTTTTGCATTACGAGCCTCTTCCAAAGCTTTTTGAGCTTGTCCACGGAAGTCCATGAAGGCAGCCCATGTATCCAAGATTTCTTCTTGATTAGCAAAAGTTTCTGCTTCTGGCAATTCTGACAATTGAACGAAGTCTTCTGCTTCAAACTCAAGATATGACCAGATTTCCTCTGCTGTGTGAGGAAGGATTGGTGTCAAGAGTTTGGTGATTTTCACAAGAATGTCATAGAAAACAGTCTGCATTTGACGGCGTTCCAGTGATTTGGCACCTTCGATGTAAACAACGTCCTTAGCAAAATCAAGGTAGAATGCTGACAAATCAACGTTGATAAAGTTCACCAAGGCCTTGTAGATTGTCAAGAATTCAAAGTTGGCATAAGCATCACGAATGGTCTTAACAAGCTGGTTAAAGCGAATAGTCATGTACTTATCAACTGAACGAAGCTCATCGTAAGCTACTGCATCTTGAGCTGGGTTAAAGTCAGATGTATTGGCAATCAAGAAACGAAGAGTGTTACGAATCTTACGGTAAGTTTCAGAGACTTGGCTCAAGATATCCATAGAGATACGCACATCGTTGCTTGAGTCTACACTTGTTACCCAGAGACGCAAGATTTCCGCACCAAATTGTTTTTCAACATCGCTTGGAGCAATGGTATTTCCAAGAGATTTAGACATCTTCTCACCTTTACCGTCAAGGGCAAAACCTTGTGACAAGATTTGTTTGTAAGGTGCTACGCCATGGTTGGCAACAGATGTGATGAGTGAAGAGTTGAACCAACCACGGTATTGGTCTGAACCTTCTAGGTAAAGGTCTGCTGGGTAAGTCAACTCAGGACGGTTTACCACAACCCCATTCCATGATGAACCTGAGTCAAACCAAACGTCCATGATATCTGTTTCTTTTTTGAACTCACCATTTGGTGAACCTGGATGAGTAAATCCTTCTGGTAAGAGGTCTTTGGCATCGCGTTCCCACCAAATGCTTGAACCATGTACTTCAAAGAGTTGAGCCACATGTTCAATAGTTTCAGCTGTCATGATCGCTGTACCATCTTCAGCATAGAAGATGGGAAGTGGAACACCCCAAGCACGTTGACGAGAGATAACCCAGTCACCACGGTCACGAATCATGTTGTAAAGACGAACTTTACCCCATTCTGAGTGGAATTTAACCTTTTCAATTTCGTCCAAGATTTCTTGGCGGAATTTAGAAACTGAGGCAAACCATTGTGGAACTGCACGCCAGATGATTGGTTTCTTGGTACGCCAGTCAAATGGGTATGAGTGAGAGATTTCTTCTTGGGCAAGAAGGAGATTACCAAGTTTTTCAATAACAGTTGGAACTACCTTTTCATAGAATTGACCTTCAAACTCAGGACCAGCATTCTTCATCATGATACCACGTTCGTCAACAGTCACTGCGACTTCAAGATCATTAGCAATACCAACATTGTAGTCGTCCTCACCAAAACCAGGGGCTGTATGGACAATACCTGTACCAGAGTCAGTGGTAACGTGGTCACCAAGGATAACGAGCTCATCTACATCTGTATCCCATGGGTGTTCTGTTACGATGTGGTTGAGTTCTTGACCACGGGAAGTTGCCAAGACTTGAACATCAACCCAGCCAAATTTTTCAGACAAGCTAGTCAACAATTCTGCAGCAACCACAAACTTACGAGCTTCACCAGCAGGTTGAACCAAAACGTAATCAATATCCGCACCAACAGTCAAACCACGAGAAGCTGTGATAGTAAATGGAGTAGTTGTCCAAACAACGATATAAGTATCTGTATCTAGAACACCTTTGCCATCTTTTACCTTATTGGCATAGTAAAGGGAAGTTGAAACCAAGTCATGGTATTCAATCTCTGCTTCAGCAAGGGCTGACTCAGATGACCAAGACCAGTAAACTGGTTTTGCACCACGGTAGATATAACCTTTATTAGCCATCTCACCAAATACACGGATTTGGGCTGCTTCGTAGTCAGGAGTCAAAGTCACATATGGATTTTCCCAGTCACCAGAAACACCCAAACGTTTAAAGTCTTCACGTTGTTTATCTACTTGAGAAAGAGCGTATTCACGGCAAAGCTTCAAGTACTCAACCAAGTCCATTTCTTTACGTTTGACACCTTGTTTTGCCAAAACTTGCTCGATTGGCAGACCATGAGTATCCCAACCTGGGATAAATGGTGCGTAAAAACCTGACATTGATTTTGAACGAACAATGATATCTTTTGAAATCTTGTTCATAGCATGTCCAACGTGGATATTTCCGTTAGCGTATGGAGGGCCATCATGCAAGGTGAAATGAGGTTTTCCTTGGTTCAATTCTTGACGACGTTGGTAAAGTTTTGCATCTTCCCATTCCTTTTGCCAAACTGGCTCTTTGGTCGGAAGACCTGCACGCATTGGGAAAGCTGTTTTCCCAAGGTTAAGGGTATCTTTGAGTTTCATGGTATCTCCTTTATAAATAATAACAAATTAAAAACCACGACTGCCAAAAAGGACGAAAATCGTGGTACCACCTTTATTCGGAAAAAGATTTAGTCTTTCTCCCTCTTATCCCGTAACGTGGGGAACGTCAAATCTTACTCCATTCAGACTTGAGTTTTTGAGAGGATAATCTTATCGTTAGGGATTACAGGACTCACACCATCTCCTGCTCGCTGGAAATATAAGGATAAGATATTGTTCTCAGAATATTTCTTATAAAATTGTAACAGATTCTTGCGGTGCTTCAAATCCTGGTGCTGAATCAAACGTTTCTGTAGCTGGTGTTGGACCTGTCGGATGCACTGGAGCTACTTCTGGTTCTTCATACATTGGACCAACTGGATGAGCTGGTTCTTCTTCAATTTGAGGACTCACTACAGGAGTTGGGTTTTCCACTTCCTGTTTAGCTTGAGCTTCAAATTCAGCCAATTCTTTATTGGCTGCCTCAATACGAGCCTGTAACTCTGTCATTTCTTCTTGAGAAAATTGACGTGTCATATCAATTGGTTCTTCCTCAATTGGAGCTGGAATCGGTTCTCCAAGTACTTCGCTAACAACTTCTTTAAAGGCTTCATCACTTGTCTGAAGATAAGTAGCTGTTGGACGAAGAATATCTTCCCAATCTGAAGACTCAACAATAGCCAACTGACTCTCAATTGTAGATTTGAGACGTTGGTGGAAGACACGACTCTTGTTCTTCAATTCTTCGGTTTCAACAGCAACTTTCTTAGCATTGTCAGCAGCCTGACGAAGAATTTCATTTGCCTTGTATTTTGCTTCTTCCAATAATCGATGTGCATCCTGTTCAGCTTGATGAATAATATTATTTGAACGATCGTGTGCTGTTTGTTTCACCCTCTCAGCTGTATCTTGGGCAATCAATACAGACTGGCTCAACGAATCTTTCATCTCATCAAAGTAAGACAAACGCTCTTCCAAATTTTTAATATGTAAATCCTTATCATGATTAGAACGAACCAAATCTTCATAATCACGAACCACAATATCTAAAAATTCATCTACTTCTTCTGGATCAAAACCTCTAAAACGTGTGCTAAAGGTTTTATCTTTGATTTCTAACGATGTAATTGGCATATTTTTCCTCACTTACTTAATAATAACTGGACGGTTATTTTTTTCTTCTCTTTTTTTGTTTGTCCCTTATCTTGAAGCAACCTCAAGCGCCCAAATTTTCTCACACTAATCAAGTCTCCAACTTGAACAGTATAATCTGATTTGTCTACCACATGATAATTTACTTGGACAAGTTTCTTTTCAATCAACTGGTTTGCTTGATTCCTAGATAGTTTTAAAACATTTGATAAAAGAACATCTAATCTAAAACTAGACACACATAAATCCAGCTCTCGATACTGTTCTAGCTTATCTATTTTCTCGGTGAAAGGACGTTCCTCCAGCGAAACAGGTATACGGCCAATTTTCTTTAATCCATCTTGAAAGAGAAGAAGAAACTGCTGATTAATCATAATCTGCGCCCGTTCTTCATCCACTAGGATATCTCCAAAAAGTTTCCGTTCAATCCCTAATTGATTGATGACTGTTCCTAAAATTTTAGCATGCGTTAAATTTTCAAATTTATTGGAATACACAATTTCCTGAAGCGATATTTCAAAATCTGAAAACTCAGGTTGGAAATAGTCTGGATATAGTAAGACCCGAACATACTCACTCGAGACGAATTCCCCACTACTACTACAAGAAAGACCATAGGTTTTGGCTAAAATTTTTAATAGCTTCTCTTGATGAGGATTGATAAAAGGAGTTAAAAAAGGCGCGTAGCTATCTTCCACCTTCTTGATCCATTCCATTCCCTTGTCAAGAAATGGACGATCTTCTATAGAAAAATGCTGGTAAATACCTCTATTCATATTATCATTGCAAGAAAACGCACTAAATTTTCCCCTAAAAATCGAACCAAAACAATCGCAACCCAAACAGATAAATCAAGACCCGCTATCTGTAAAGGCAAGCGTTGCAAGGGAGAAAGCACTGGCTTTACCAATGCTACAATCCAACGACCTAAACTTGATTCATAGGCACCTGGAAACCAAGACATGACAGCAAAGGCTACCAAAATCAGGGAGTAAATATCTACTGCGTTATAAATCATACGAATTAAAAAAATCATTATCGTACTCTATTTCGTCTCATATCAAAATCAAACTCACCTTGTTGATCTTCATCCGGTAAACGAATATCTTCAATATTCACAATAACATTCACTGGTGTCAACAAATACATGGTAGAAGCTACCTTTTTCAAATTTCCAGCTAGAACATGGCAAGCTCCATCCAGATAATCTAAACAACGACGAGCTTGCACTTCAGTCATATATTGAAAATCAATCAAAATACTTTCATTTCCTGCTAATAAATCAACAATTTCTATCGCATCTTCATATTTTCTAGGATAACGAACATCAATTGTTACTTTTTCAGTAGAATGCTGATTTTGCTTTGCTAACTCTTGTTGACGTGCATGCAGTCTAGTAATATTATTTTCTTTTGTACCACTTGTGCTTGGTGTTTGATTCGTTGAGAGAGCCTTTTCCTGTGTAGAATTTACTGGAGTTAAAATGGGCTCATCTCGTTTTTCATTAGGGAGACTTAAATCCTCATCCTCCGTAAAATAATCTATAAATCTATCGAATCTATCTTTTAAAGACATGGTTCTCTCCTACTTAAAAAATGCTGTACCTATGCGAACAAAGGTGGAACCGAATTGAATCGCTTCTTTATAATCACGACTCATTCCCATGCTTAAGTCGGTCATAGGCATATTTGGAATTTGTTTTTCTTGGATTTCTTTTTGTAAATCTTGGGTCGCCTTGAAAATTTCTTTCAACTGCTCACTGCTAGCCTCAAAAGGTGCCATCGTCATTAAACCAACATATTCAATCTTATCTAGTTTGGCTAACTCTGGCAAGATTTCCAGCAGTTCCTCTCTCGAAAATCCGTGTTTACTTTCTTCTTTAGAAATATTTACCTGAATGAAACACTTGATGACTCGGTCGCTTCTTTTTTGAATTTCCTCTGCTAGCTTTACTGAATCCAATGCATGGAAATAATCAACGTATTGAATGACATCTTTCACCTTACGTCTTTGCAAGGTACCAATCAAATGCCAAGTCACATCTCGATCTTTTAAAGCTTGATATTTCTCTAGAAACTTATCTACACGATTTTCACCGATATGATGAACCCCTAGCGGAAGCAAGGCTTCCGCTGTCGGTACATCTACATACTTGGTAACTGCAATGACAGAGACTGAGCCACTCTCGCGATGAGAACTCAGACTTGCTTCTGCGACTTCTCGAAAAACACGTTCTGTATTTTCTTTTACATTCATTTACTTAACGATTTTTGAAAAATGGAGGTGTATCCAACTCATCTTCATCTTGTGAATTTGGAATTTCAAAACGTTCTACCGGTGACACTACTGAATCAGTCGGACGCACAATTGTCTCGCGACGTAAATCCCAATCACCAAAAGCGGATCCTTGAGCTTGTTCCGAGCGACGTTGATTTTGTTTTGGCAATTCAGCCGTTTCTGCCATATCAAAATGACGATCAAATCCATGTGAATGAGCTGGTCTCACTGTCTCACGGTAGTTGGTAGTAGGTCTAGCTTGTGGAGCCACAACCTTCTCTACACGTTCTTGACGAACACCCGTTGCAACAACTGTTACACGGATCTCATCACGCATACTTTCATCAATTGAAGTACCGAGCCAGATGTTCACTCCTTGACCTGCTGCCTGGTTCACAATTTGTGAAGCCTCTTCTGCCTCAATCAAGGTTAAATCAAGACCACCAGTAACGTTGACGATAACATCTTCTGCTCCATCAATTGTTGTTTCAAGAAGTGGTGAGTAGATTGCCTTACGAGCTGCTTCAACAACACGCTCTTCTCCACTACCGATACCAATACCCATGAGGGCATTGCCTTTGTTTGCCATTACCGTTTTCACATCGGCAAAGTCAAGGTTAATCAATCCTGGATTGGTAATCAAATCGGTAATTCCTTGCACACCTTGACGAAGAACATTATCCGCTTCGCTAAGAGCTTCCAAAAGCGGTGTTTTCTTATCAACAATTTCAAGCAAGTTGTTGTTTGAAATGATCAATAAAGTATCTACATGCTCACGAAGTTGATTGATTCCTTCTACAGCAAATTGTCCACGCTTGCTTCCTTCAAAACCAAACGGACGTGTTACAACACCAACTGTAAGAGCACCTAAATCTTTGGCAATACGGGCAATAACAGGAGCAGCTCCAGTTCCAGATCCTCCTCCCATACCAGCAGTGATGAAGACCATATCTGCACCACTGATAGCTTCAGTCAGTGTTTCTTCGCTTTCTTCAGCAGCCTTACGACCAACCTCAGGTTGACCCCCAGCACCTAAACCACGAGTCAATTTAGGTCCCAACTGAATAACAGTCTCAGCTTTTGTACTACTCAAGGCTTGCACATCGGTATTTGCTGCGATAAATTCTACGCCTGTAACACCTTCGTCGACCATACGGTTGATGGCATTGCCACCACCTCCACCGACACCAATTACTTTAATCACTGCGCCTTGGGCAGCAGCTGTATCAAATGAAAATGTCATAATTTATTTTTCCTCTTTATTCGTCAAACATGCTTCCGATCAAGCCACGGAAACGATCTGCTAATTTCGGTTTATTTTGTGAAGTCTGTTGGAAATCTGCAATTTGTTCTGCAGGAGCTACAGGCTCTACTTCTGGAGCAGGGGTTGGTTGAACAGTAGTTGATTGGACAAACTGAGCTGTTTTCTGAATCATGCCCCCAAAACCAAGCGGTTGTTGGAATAGTCCTTCATCCCCCTTGACTGCTCGTTGAGCCAAGAGATGTACTTCTGTCAATTGTCCCGCAAATTCTGACAAGCTAATCACATGAGCAAAGGCTGGATTACGAATCCCAACTTGATTAGGAACATAAAGCTTGACACGAACACCAAAAACTTCTTGAGCAAGCTCCACAATACCAGGTAAAATAGCCGTTCCACCAATCAAAACAATGCCACCAGGAAGATCCAATAAATGTCTTCTGTCTAAGTCTTGTTTGATTTGTTCAAAAATATGCTTAATACGTGCAGAAATAATTTCTGACAAGTAATTTTCTGTCACTTCAACAGGTTCTACTTCCCCAATAACCTCTACTTGGAAGGTTTCTTTACTTGCAATAGGAGGATAAGCCTCTCCATAGTTTAATTTTAAACCTTCGGCTAGTTTCTGTGATGTCTTCAAGACTTTAGAGATATCCTTAGTTACATAATCTCCGCCTTCTTGGAGAATATTGGTAAACTGGAGTTCTTGGTTACGGATTGTAGCGACAGTCGTTTGACCTGCCCCCATATCAATCACTGTAGCACCAAATTCACGCTCACCTTCGTTCAAAACTGATTGAACCATTGCTAGTGGTGAAATGATAACATTTTCAACCTGAACACCTGCACGCTCAACCGTCTTACGCAAATTGTGCAAAATAGTACGAGGGCCTGTATAAAGCAAACCACGCATTTCCAGGCGAACCCCCATCATACCACGTGGATCACGAATTCCTTGGAAGCCATCAACAATAAATTCCTCAGGGATGAATGTGATAACCTCACGATCAGGTGTCATACTCTTAGTCAAGGCTGATTTGACAACATTTTCAACATCTTGATCCATAATTTCCTTGGTATCAGATGTTACTGGAATCATTCCTTGAGTTGGTTCTACCTGTAAGAGATTAGCTGGCAAACCAACATTCACCGATTTAATTGAAATGCCTGCTTTTTCTTCAGCTTGGGAAATTGCCGATTTGATAGCAGTTGCTGCTGCATCAATATCAACAATAATTCCATCCTTTACACCTTTACTTTTGGCATTACTCACACCAATTACATTTAATTCACCATTTCTCTGCTCGGCTACAAGCACCTTGACAGAGCTTGTTCCAATATCTAGACCTGTAAAAAAGCCTTCTCTAGCCATTACATCGCATCCTCTCTATCTTCCAAGTTTCTAACTTCGTAATATTCAATAGCTAAACGTGGGCATAGCTATTCACAGAATATTATAACACAAAAAATCTCATCGTGCTCAGTTTTTTCCTAAATTTACTAGCCAATTTTTTTGTTTTTCTGTTCAGAAATTCATTCACTGTAAACTTTATCAACAATCTGTCTATTGCCAAAAAAGAAAGCTCATTTCTAAGCTTTCTTTGCAATAATTTTTTCTGCTTCTTGTTCTAAAAATAGTTCCAAGATTTTCTTGGTCAAGGTAATCGCTGCCGACAAGGCCAGAGAAACGATTAAATAATTAGCTACTAAGCCGTGATCCCCAACCAATGGCGGTTTTGTCAAAAATCCGTAATCACCACCTGTTACCAAATTAACTACAAAAATCAAGGCATTTAGGGCAAAGGTCATGAGAAAAATTCCCTTCACATCCAGCAATCGCGCATTATACTGTCTCAAGAGATAAACTAGAGAGTTCCCCAAGAGAGCTAAGTGCCCAAAGATAAAGGACAAGATGGCAATATGGGGGAAAGGATAGGCATCTGGCACTGGATAAACAAAGGCTGCTAATGTTCCGAATGTCCCTAGCAATGCAAAATACTGCCGATATTTGGACTGACCAGGAAGCAAGAGTACCACAAACATGGCCATACGACAATGGTAAAAGGGTAAGCTTTCTGACAGTGGCATATGATTGACCCAGTACCAACCATAAAGAAGAATTAGCTGAACAGCCTGTAAAATCTGGAAAAATCGTTGGTAAACCTTCTTCTCACGATAACGATAGGCTGTATAAAAGGTCAAGGCCAAGAGTGTAAATATACTGACATACCAAAAAAGGTCAAATTTGGGTGGTTCTGTTGCTTGGGTCGTAAAGAAAATATCCCATAAATTCATCTAGTCTTCCTCATGATTCAAAATTTTCCTGCATTTTATTATACCATGCTACTTGAGAAAAATGAATTTAGAAATACGATAATCCTCTTTTTAGTCAAGATATTGTTCCCTCTGACCTTGATAAACCTGCCAAAGAAGCTCTATTTGCTCCTTGGTAATGCGTTTTTCAGATAAGTTCGGCAGTTGGTCAATGGCAAAAAATTGAAGGTCAGCAATTTCTTGATTTTCTTGGAATTGTCCATCAAGAAGCTTACATCCAAAAACAAACTTTGTATACTGTTTGCTCTGTAGTTGGAAACGATTGGTATCAAAAACAGCTAGCAGGCTTTCAACTTTGGCTTTAAAACCGGTTTCTTCTTCAATTTCCTTGAGAATATTTTCTGTTGGAGAATATCCGACCTCACCAAAGCCACCTGGCAAAGCCCAACTATCCTCTCCTTGTCCCCTAACCAGACAAATTTTTTCGTCCTCAACAATCCAAGCACGGACGTCCATTAACGGAGTCGCATAGGCAGAAGTTGGCTTCAAGACTTCTGCCACTTCTTCGGCATCAAGGTCTGATGCTTGATTCAACATTTCAGATAAAAGTCCTCGCAAGTCTTCGTAGCGCTCACGGTCAAACGGATCCTTTGTAAAGGTTAATCCAGTATCTGTAATGGCAATCATTCTTTGCAAATACTTGACAAAATCACTTGTCTTCATGTTCTAAACTTTCTACCAATTTGGCTAGGTTCATAGAGTTAGAGCCTTTGAGCAGGATTTGATCATGAGCCCCAAGGCTTTCCTTGACCTGCTTGACTAGGTCTTCAAATTGGTCTTGATCTTCTGTTTTCTTGAAGTAATAAACGTGTCCGATTGGGAACATTTGACTGGCAAGTTGGGCCAATTCTGCGATATCTGCTCCATAGAAAATAACGGTATCCAACACATCTGGTGTGAGACTCAAAATCATCTGGTTATGGAGTTGAACAGACTGGTCACCGAGTTCCTTCATGTCAGCCAAAACAGCGATTTTCTTGCCCCCTTCGTTGGCTGGAATAGCAGAGAATGTCTCCAATATCAGCTTCATAGCTGTGGGATTGGCATTGTAAACATCTGACAGAATATCTGCTCCATTGGCTGCTTTCTTCCACTCGGTACGGTTACGTGTCAATTCAAGATTTTGGAAGGCCTGATGAATTTGCCCCTCTGAAACTCCTTCTTGTAGGGCAACATAAGACGCAATCATAGCATTAGTGGCATTGTACTTACCAGTCACTGGCAAATCAAGGGCTTGGTCCAAGAAATTAGCCTTAAAGGTCAGACTATCCTTGCGCTCAACCAAGTCTGTGATTTCCAGCTCTGCTCCTTGCCCAAATCGAACCACCTTTTTATCAGCTGGCAAGTAGTCCTCTACAATGGAGTCAGCTGGGGCCAAAAGCAAAGAACCCGATGCCATACCATCTGCAATTTGCATTTTCCCTTTAGCGATTTCCGAACGGTCTTTGAAAAAGGCCAGATGTGCTTCTCCAACCAAGGTCACGATGGCTGTTTTTGGATGAGCCAATTCAGACAAGAGATGAATATCTCCCAAGTGATCCTGCCCCATCTCCAAAACCAACTTTTCTGTCCCCTCAGGCATATGGAGAACTGTGTAAGGAAGGCCAATCTCGTTATTGTAGTTACCTTGTGTTTTGTAGGTTTTGTAGGTTGTTGATAGCAAGTGTGCCAACATATCCTTGGTCGTTGTCTTGCCATTTGAACCTGTAACAGCAAAGACATCAACTCCTATTTTTTCAAGATAGTAGGCAGCTAGGGTTTGAAATGCAGTCAATACGTCATCTACTAGAATGTAGGGATGATTTGCAACCTCTTTCTCAGACAAGGTTAGTGCTGCACCATTTTCAAAGGCTGTTTCGATAAAGTCATGACCATCACGCGAACCTTTGAGTGGCACAAACAAATCTCCAGTCCCAATCAAACGACTGTCAAACTCAGCCTTTTCTAACTGGATGTCCTCAAAGAGGCTAACATCATTTTTCGCTCCAACAGCTTGAGCAACTTCGTGAATTGTAAGTTTCATTTCTACTCCTTTAAAAGGGTTGAAGCCCGAGAACTCTGATCACCTTACAGTGATGGTTCTGGCTTCTACCCTCTCTTTCATTTTTATAGCAAATGCGCTTCGCGCTTGTCAAAACTTTCCTTTGCAAGGTCAACCAAGCGCTCGATTAGGTCTGGGTAGATGATTCCCATATTGTCCCAAAGTAGTGGGTACATTGACCACTGGGTGAAACCTGGCATGGTATTGAGCTCATTTAGGAAAATCTCGCCCTTATCTGTATAGAAGAAATCGCAACGAGAGAGACCGAGGCCACCAATCGCACGAAAGGCTGTTTCTGCATTTTGACGCATGACAGCTACCACATCATCACTGATCTTGGCTGGAATATCCATAGTAATCTTGTTATCAATATACTTGGCATCGTAGTCATAAAAGGCAACATCTTTGACAACTTCTCCTGGCAGCGTGCTTTTGACATCGTAGTTGCCCAAGAGACCAACCTCGATTTCACGGGCATTCACTCCTTGCTCAACCAAGACACGGCTGTCATATTGGAAGGCAAGTTTCAAAGCTTGACGGAGTTCTTCTTGATTGTCAGACTTAGAAATACCTACACTAGAACCCATGTTGGACGGCTTTGTGAAGACTGGATAAGTCAATTTTTCTTCAACTTCAGCGATTTTAGCAGTCACATTGTCACCTTCAACGATGGCCACATAAGGAACTTGGGCAATGCCAGCAGATTCTAAGACACGCTTGGTCGTGATTTTATCCATGGCAAGACTGGATGACAAGATATTGCAGCCGACATACGGCAGTTTCAAAACTTCCAAGAATCCTTGAACAGATCCATCTTCTCCCATCGGACCGTGAAGAACTGGAAAGACCACTGCACCTTCTTCGTAGATGGCACTTGGTGCAACCTGCTTATCCCAATCAATGGTTTCATTGGTCATGAGACGGTCCTCTTGACCTGGGGTCTGACTAAACTCTTGCGTTTTGATAAAGTCACCTGACTGGCTGATAAAGAAAGTCTTAACTGTGAAACGGTCGTAGTTGACCGCACGCATGACACTTTCAGCTGAAAGGACAGAGACTTCGCGTTCCGCACTCCGTCCACCATATAAAAGAATAATCGTTTGTTTCATATTATTTGTCCTAATTCTACTAGAATACTCGCTCTTTAGTATATCATATTTGCTTGGTTTTTTAAAACTTGAACCTGATACTACTCAGCACACTATACAAAAAGAGGCCGATATAAACGATTTTCAGCCTCCTTGATTTTTTATAAATGAATGGAGTTCGTAAATTTGTCTACACTCACAATTCTGTTCGATTTTCAATAGCTCGTAAGAGGGTGACTTCGTCCGCATACTCGATATCCGCTCCGACAGCGAGGCCTCGTGCCAGACGAGTAACCTTTATCCCAGCTGGCTTGAGCAGACGCGAAAGATACATAGAAGTCGCTTCCCCATCTGCTGTAGCATTGGTTGCTACAATCACTTCTGAAACCTCACTATCCATAAGACGGGTCATGAGACTCTTGAGATTGATATCATCTGGACTAATGCCATTCATAGGAGAAATGAGACCATGCAGGACATGATAGAGTCCATGGTATTCTTGGATATTTTCCATAGCCGCTACATCACGACTATCCTCTAGCACCAAAATCGTCGTCTGGTCACGAGTCGGATCGGTACAGATAGAACAAGGATCGTCGTCTGTCAAACGACCACAAATAGAACAGTAGGTCAATTCTCTCTTAGCAGAAAGGAGATTTTTTGCAAATTCATTGACATCATCATCAGACATCCCAATCGTATAAAAGGCCAGACGCGTAGCCGTCTTAATCCCGATACCTGGTAACTTAGAATAACTGTCAATCAGCTTGGCAATGGGTGTTGGATAAAGCATAAATTCCTCTCTAGTTCATTGGATGGTATTTTTGATACAGATTGATAATGTCACGCGCAATAGAAGGTCCTACACCATTTGTTAGATTGGTATTATGAGGAAAGACCACTGCCACAGCGATTTGGGGATTATCAGATGGGGCATAAGCCACCGCATTGGTATTGGTTGCTTGCTGACCATCTGCCACATAGCTTTCGGCTGTACCCGTTTTTCCGCTAATGGATATCAAGGCACCATTTGAAAAGGCACGTCCAGTTGTCAATCCACTAGTCCCATGAGCAACCTGATAAAAACCTTGTTGCAAGATACTCATATCAGAGTCAGAAATATTGACCTTGTTCATCTCTGTCGGTTGCAGTTGCTGAATCAAGTCGCCCAGTCCTCCCTTATCATTATTTCCATAAATACCTTCAACAATACGAGGAGCCACACGAACTCCATTGTTAGCAATAGTTGCCACATACTGAGCCAACTGCATCGGCGTATAGTTATCAAATTGACCAAATGAATTCGTAAGATAATTAGCTAGATCATAATCTTTAGGGATAAAACCAGTAGATTCATCGGGTAAATCAATACCTGTAGCTGATCCCAAACCATATTCACCAAAGGTTGAGCGTAATTTCCCCATAGCTGATCCTAAGTTTCCAATTCCTGCAATCATATTCGGTTGATAAGTTAATCCCATAATCCCTAAAGCCGTTTGGACCATATAGGTATTGGATGAATACTCCAAGGCTTGAACAGCTGTAATCGGCATCGGACCAGAAAAAGCTGTATACCAAGAATTGATAGGGGGTGAACCTTGAAAAATAATTGACTGGTCTGTCAAAGTTTGATTACCAGATAACACACCATTTTCCCAACCAGAACTAATAGTTGCCGCTTTTACAACCGAACCTGGGACAAAGACATTGGTTATCGTTCCCAAGGAATCCGATGTTAACTCGCCTGTTTTCAAGTCATGTTTGATCCCTGACATGGATAAAACAGCACCTGTTTTGGGATTAAGGGCGACTGCATACACGCCTTCAGAATACTTGGCCCCACCATTTCCCAACTCTGAATTGAAATAACTTTTCAGCAAAGCATCCACACTATCTTGGAAGGCCAAATCAATTGTCAGTTTAATATTATTCCCTTTGGTACCAGCTTCGATATTTTCAACACTTTCCATGTTACCGTACTTATCTAGATGAATTTCTTTCACCGAGCGTTTTCCTTGTAAGGTTTCCTCGTATTGTTTTTCCAGGTAAGAAGTCCCAACACGGTCATTAAGAGAATAACCTTTTTTAAGATAGGCATCCGCTTCTTCCGCTGGGAGACCAGCTTTTTCACTCGACACACTACCAATTATAGAGGAAAGGGAAGTTTCTAAAACTTTTCTTTCCCAAGAAGTAGAAATACTGATACCAGGTAATTTCTTGGAAGCGGAAGCAATCAGAGCAATCTGGGTATCTGTCAAAGAATCCGTCACAATGCTTCCTGTCGCAAAGTTTCCAACCGCATTTAACTGACTAAAAAGATAGACTTCTTTCTTTTCATCCTCTGTATAGTTTAGTTGACTCGTCTGGACACTATCGACCGCATTGTTATACAGTTCTGATTCAGATAGACGATTACCATCTGAATCCAAGCGTTTCTCACTTGGGAGAGCCTCTACTGTTTTTTTATAGATCTCAGGATCAGCTAAATAATAATCTGCCAGCTGGCGTTCTGTCAAATTTGGCGAAGTGATGCTCACATATCCCAGTAACTGACTAGCGATTTCTTTCAGATCTTTAGCCGTCATTTTATTGCTACGCGTAAAGGAAACAACCTGCTTTAAAGTATTTTCTACCAAAGGTTTGCCACTAGCATCATAAATCTCCCCACGAGCGGAACTGGTTGTAACCTTGGTCTGACTAGCTGAAGCTAGCTTTTTTTCATAAAAATCCTTGTTCAGAACCTGCATATACAACAAACGACCAATAATGGTCAGAAAAAGTAAAATGACAATTGAAAACAATAAATTAAGCCGAATCGGAATCGAATGGCTATTAAATTTTCTCATACAAATCTGTCTCATTTCTAATAAAAATCTTACTCTCCATTTTACCATAATTTGAGAATAAAATTGTAGAAAAGAAGGAAGCTTTTTTCTTTTCCAATAGACAATACGTTTTTACTTAGTCATCCCTATATTATATGTTATAATAAATGTAAGACTAGCCTTTTTCCAATATGACTCGTATGAAGGAGCCTTCCCCATGAACAAACCGGATATCGCAACTGTCATTGATTCCCACTTCGAAGAAATGACAGACCTAGAGCAAGAAATTGCTCGCTATTTTTTGCAAGCTGAGACGATTAAAGATGATTTATCTTCTCAACAAGTCACTCAGAAATTACATATCTCCCAAGCCGCACTAACCCGCTTTGCTAAAAAGTGTGGCTTTACTGGCTACCGAGAATTTATTTTCCAATACCAACATCAATCAAAAAAACAGGACACTTATTCTCACAAACATAGTCCTTTAACCAAACGAGTCCTCAGAAGTTATAGCAATATGAGGGAACAAACACAGGACTTGATTGACGAAATACAACTAGAACGAATTGCCCAGTTAATCGAAGATGCTGAGCGTGTCTACTTCTTCGGAACAGGGAGTTCTGGACTGGTTGCTCGTGAAATGAAATTTCGCTTCATGCGTCTGGGGGTAGTCTGTGAAGCTTTGACCGATGAAGACGGCTTTGCCTGGACAACCAGCATTATGGATGAAAATTGTCTAGTGCTCGGCTTTTCACTCTCTGGCACAACACCTTCTATTTTGGATAGCCTATTGGATGCCAGGGAGATGGGCGCAAAAACTGTTCTCTTTACAAGTGTACCCAATAAAGATAGTCAGCCCTATACAGAGACCGTTCTTGTTGCCAGCCACAGCCAACCTTCCTACATCCAACGGATATCCGCTCAACTTCCTATGCTCTTCTTTATCGATTTGATTTATGCCTACTTTTTGGAAATCAATCGCGAAAGTAAGGAGAAAATCTTTAATAGCTACTGGGAAAATAAAAAACTCAATGGCTATCGTAGACAAAAACGTATCAGAAAATCCTAGTTTGGCTGGGCCAAACTAGGATTTTTATTCGTCACTAAACATAACTCTTCTAGATTATGAATTAGTCATATCTTGACTTAGTCTTAAATAATTTCATATAATCACTTTTTGAAGGGAGTAAATAAGCAAGTCTGACAGTATCCTCCACAATTGTATATAATACGATGTAATCCTTACTCAAGGTCAATCCTCGCGTTTGGTAGTGAGGATCTAATTTCTTACCAAATTTTTCATCGGCATCAAATCCAGCTTGGGGGAAAATTTCTAGCCGATTAATATCTTTTCTAATATTAGCTACTTTTCGTCTCGCAGCCTCTAAAGAACCGATTTCCTCTGCTATATACTGATATATTTTATCCAGACTATCAATTACTCTAGGAGAATACAAAATCCTATATTTTTTATAATCCATAGCGTGTCACGACATCCTCATCTGTCAAGTAATTTCCAGCCTCAATCTTGGCATAACTTTCTTGAACTTCTGCTTGTAATTGCCTAAATAAATACTCCTTCTCCAATTCCTCTTCACTCAGTAAATCTACTTCATTTGTTACGGCAACATTCTTTAAAAATAATCTTAGTGCTGAAGAAAGAGTGAGATTTTTTTCTTTTAACACTTCCATTGCATCATTTACTAATTCTCTATTAGCTTGGAAGGTCACAACTTTACTTGAATTCGCTATAGGCATTTTATATAATTCCTTTATATATTTTATTTATTATCTCACAATTATAAAGAAAGTCAAGAGGATTTGATTTGAAAATCCTCCTTTCCGTTTTTTGAATGTTTGACAACAAAAAGGAAGTATCTGCTATTTACTTTTACTTCCTCTCTCTAATTTTATTTGATTATTGTACTTCGACAAACTGAGATTTAGATTTTAACCCTTACGGAACATAAAACGGGCTATTCTCTTGAAGTATGTCTCATAAGATTATAGTTTAATGCTAAGTGTAGCTATATAGTCATTTCCATAACGTGATAATCGATGTCTTTTATCACATGATTCATAAAAATCGATCATAGCAAGACCATTTTTAAGTTGTCCTCTAATCTGACTTTCTAAGGTATGGCTAAATTCATATCCATATTCTGGATTGATGGTGATTTTGCCCTCCTCTTCAAGCTCTCTTGAATTAAAAGGTATTGAAAACTTCAAGAGTAGTTCCTCATCGGGTTTATCCCATACAATATCAGCATCATACATGTATATCCAAGGGTTCATAAATCCGACCATTAACAGTCCATCCTTTTTCAATACTCGAGAGGCTTCTTTATACATGTTTTCTAAATCTTCTATATATACATTTGAAACCGGATTGAAAATAATATCAAAAGTTTCATTTTCAAATGGAAATGGTTTTGTCATATCACCTTGAACTGTATTGATTTTTAAGCCTTCTCTTTTAGCAACCATCTCATCTCTTTGTAATTGTGATTTCGAAAAATCCATTATGGTTACATCATAACCTTTTGCAGCAAAAACTGGTCCCTGCTGTCCACCACCACAAGCTAACCCTAATATCTTTTTTCCCTTGGCTTTTTCAAACCATTCTGTTGGAACTTTTTTCCCAACAGTTAAGGAAACAGAAATTGGATGTTTTCTAACTTCTTCTAATTCTTCATGTGTCAATGGCTCAGTGTAGTCATTATTTACATTATTCCATCTATCTTCATTTAATTTTATATAATTACTCATCTTACAATCTCCTCGTAATTTTATATGATTTCGATTTAAGTTGGATGTGTTGCCATTACATTTCTCTCACCTCTAGAAATTCTAATTTGTCAAATTTTCGTCCATCTCATTATATCATTTTTCCGCATTTTCTCATTTACTCAAACTAAACACTAGTTAAATTGATGATAGAATTACTCTCGCTTTAACTTTTCACACAAGGCAGTTATTTTCTCCTAGTTTCTCATGATTACCTCCTTTGGATCAAATTCTGCAATAAAAAAAGAATTAAGCAAAACAGTTTTCACTCAAGTAGTGATTAAGTGTTCTGCTTAATTCAATAAATCCAAACTAGGATTGTTTTATTTTAAAGTGGTAATAAGCACCCAACATACCTGCTGTATTCTGATGATGGGCAAATTCTAATTGTGTTTTTTCGGCTAGACTTGGTACCAAGGAATCTTTTAAAGCTGTGCGGATCTTCGGTTTGAGAATCGCCTCTTGTCCCATGATACCACCACCTAGAATGACCACTTCTGGATTGGCAACGTAGCAAATATTTGCCAGACCTTTTCCAAGGTAGTCTACCATGCGGTCGATACCAGCCATACAAATCTTGTTGCCTTCAGTGGCTTCCTTAAAGATGCGTCGGCCATTCCACTGGTCAACTGGATCTCCATGAGCTGCTGCTACATACTCCACTAAGGCTGTCGTAGACGCCAAATCTTGGAAAGCCCCATCCTGCATATGCATATAACCGACTTCACAGGCCGAATTGCTAAATCCATGGAAAACCTTCCCATCCATAATCAAGCAGCCACCGATACCTGTTCCAATGGTCAAGCAAAGAGTGACACTCGCTCCCTTACCTGAACCAGATACCGCCTCAGCCAGACCTGCACAGTTGACATCATTTTCAATTTCACAAGGAATCGCAAAACTCGTCTCGATTTCCTTCTTGAACTGGGTTCCTGCATAATTTGGAATCTGTGGGCCAGCATAGAAAATCTCACCCTTTTCAGGATCCACCATTCCTGCAGAAGAAATAGCAACACCTGCTACTGGGCCTTTTTCTAGATAGCTGGCAACGATATCTTTTGTCTTTTGTAAGATATGAGGGCCACCTTTATGCGCCTCAGTTGGCATTTCATGGGATTCAACAAGTTGGCCTTCTTGGTCGATCAAACCATATTTGATGTTGGTTCCACCGATATCAATTGCAACGTAGTGTGTCATAAATACCTCCTTATGAATTAGAGGAAGCGCTCCTTGGTTTCACGAATCAAGGCTGCAGCTGCTTCTACAACTGGACGATCTTCTTCGGTTACTGGTGTCAATGGTGAACGAACAGATCCAATATTCAATCCTTCATTGATTTTCAAGACTTCCTTAATCACACCATACATATTTCCGTGTGCAGAAGTGAGTTTGCCAATGATTGCGTTGATAGCATACTGCAATTCACGCGCTGTTTCTAAGTCTTTGTCAGCAATCAACTGATTAAGTTTCAAGAAGAGTTCTGGCATAGCACCATATGTACCACCGATACCAGCTTTAGCACCCATGAGGCGGCCACCTAAGAACTGCTCATCTGGACCATTAAAGACGATATGGTCTTCTCCACCAAGGCTCACAAAAGTTTGGATATCTTGAACTGGCATAGAAGAGTTCTTCACACCGATAACACGGGGATTCTTCAACATTTCAGTATAAAGACTTGGAGTCAAAGCAACCCCTGCCAATTGAGGAATGTTGTAGATAACGTAGTCTGTATTTGGAGCTGCAGAACTAATATCGTTCCAGTATTTAGCAACTGAATATTCTGGCAAGCGGAAGTAAATTGGTGGAATTGTTGCAATGGCATCTACACCCAAGCTTTCTGCATGGCGAGCTAGTTCCATACTATCTTTAGTATTATTGCAAGCAACATGGGCAATAATAGTTAATTTACCTTTGGCAACTGCCATGACTTCTTCCAAGATTAACTTGCGATCTTCAACGCTTTGGTAGATACATTCGCCAGAAGATCCATTGACATAGAGACCTTGAACACCTTTATCAATGAAGTATTGAACCAAGGCACGTGTGCGCTCTGGACTTACTTCTCCTTGTTCATCGTAACATGCGTAGAAGGCTGGAATGACACCTTCGTATTTTTTTAAATCTGACATAGATTTTCTCCTGTTATTTTTATTTTCTGCTAAAGCAGATTCTTTCTTTACTTCTTTAGTATACACTTTGCCGAAAAGGCTTTCAATATTTTGTAGGCACTTAGATTTTAGTTTCTCTCTTATAGAATAGGTTTTGTAGCGTTTGAAAGTAGTTTCAGAAACGATTGCCATCCTTATTCATACTTAGCAAATAGCTTTTCCATCATCCCTACTTGTAAAAAAGCAAGAAGTCCAAAACCAAAGAGAATAAAAGCAGATCCTCCCAATAGAAGGGTAAAGGCTGATAGATATAGAATCATCAAAATCAAAAAGATAATTACAATCATCAAGATAAACCAAGGAGCGTTAAAACTAGCCAAAATCAATCCTTTTTGCAGAATTTCTTTCCAAGATAGGTCATAACGTGCCGCGATAGGGTAACTAGCCAACATCACAATGGTAAGGAAAATCAGAATGCCTAGACAAATTGCTTTCACCAATTGGAAGGGCAGAGCTGTTTGACCCCAGAAAAGATAGAGATCTGAAAGAACTAGAAATACAATTCCTAATTCTAACATTCCCAACTGAAAACCTAGTTTCAGATTTTGCCTGAAAACTCTTAGATAGGTTCTGAAAACTGGAACACGTCTACTTTGCTTGACTTCAAACATCGTCTGATAGAGACTAATTTTAGCTACTCCAATCGTTACGATTGGTAAACAAGTTACTACAAAGAGAAGATTGACTGTTACAATATCTAAAACCTTCTCACTAATTCGCATTAGAAAATTATCTGTATCAAATGCAGCCTTGATGAGACTTCTTCCTTTTTGTGACATGTTTGCTCCCCCTATAATTTAATTTATATCACTTGCTAAATCATTCCGATTTATCAATTGATAAGATTCAACTCTTAAACTCAATTTTCAAAAGTGCTTAATAAGATAGTCATCAGCTATCTCTACCTATAATTCTAATCAATCAAAATTTTAAACAAATACTTGCGAACTTGATCTTCCATACCTGCATAGCCATTTGGTTGATGTGGTTCACCTGGGAAGAAAATTGCAAAATTGTGATAACCCAACAAGAGTGGGTATTTTTCATGACAATGAACAAAGCCAATGTCACTCGCTTCGTCGAATGCTACTGCTTCATCTTTGATACGTGAACCGTAGCTAGAATATTCATGACCTTCTACCAACAAATGTAAGTCAGCATAGTTCTTGTGATGTTCAAACTGATCATTTTCAGCTTTATTTAGGACATTTTCTTGAACAACTAGAAAAACCTTATCCCCATCAATATCATATTTTCCTAACTCGAATGAATCTTTACGATGTTCATAAAGATAATCAATTGCCTTGTCAAGATTTGGATGAATTCCTTTATAAAAGGTGATATTTTTTAAATCGTCAAAAATCATTATTTTCCCCTTTAAAAATCGTCATTAAGCGATTAAAACTAACACCTCCAACAGTGTCATTCACTGTCGGAGGTTTTTAAATCATGCTAGCAATAGCAAATTTGTACTGTAAAAGAAATCGTTTCTTATCCTTTAACAGCTCCCATAGTAATACCCTGAGTGAAGGATTTTTGGAAGACTAGGAAGACTGTTACAATTGGCACAGCTGCAAGAGCTGCACCCGCCATGATCAAACCATAGTTGGTTGCCATTTCAGCTTGCATAGTTGCAACCCCAAGTGAGATGGTCAAGTTTTGACGTGAAGTCAACATAACCAACTGCATGAAGTAGTCGTTCCATGTATTGATGAAGGTAAAGATTGCAAGGGCTGCAAATCCTGGTTTCACAATTGGGAAGGCTACGCTCCAGAAAGTACGAATCTCACCACAACCATCGATTTTGGCTGATTCAAGCAATTCTGTTGGGATATTTTCGCTGAATTGTTTCATGAGGAAGACACCAAATGGCCATCCAATCAAAGGCAAGATAACCGCCCAAAGAGTGTCATGAATTCCCATGAAGTTGACGATACGTACCAATGGTACAAGGACAACTTGTTTTGGAAGAGCCATAGCAGCGATGAAGATGGCAAATAGGATACGTTGACCATAGAAACGTTTTTTAGCCAATACATAACCTGCTAGAGAAGAGGTTGCACAGACCAAGAACATGGTTACCAATGAGATAAACACAGAGTTCCACATCCACTGCATAGCAGGGTTTTGCACCATAAGTTGTTGGAAGTTTTCCATGGTTGGCATTTTAGGGAACCACTGAGGAGGAATAACGATTGTATCAGGTTGTGATTTGAATGCCCCTGTCAAAATCCAGTAGAATGGAAAGATAAACAGCACGGTCAACAAGAGCAAGATAATAGTTGAAATAACAGTGAAAGCTGTTAAAGGTTTCTTTTGTGTAGATTGCATAGCCGTCTCCTTTCTTTAATATTCTACGTCGTTTCCGAGTGCTTTAAATTGAACAAAACTTACGATCGCAATCATGACTGCCAAGAAGACACCAATTGTGTTGGCATAGCCGTATTCTGTCAATTGGAAGGCTTTTTCGTACAGGTAGTACATCAAGGTACTTGTTGAGTAGTTTGGCCCACCAGATGTCAAAAGCTGAATCAAGGCGAAAACTTGGAATGAGTTGATTGTTGTGATGATTGCGATATAAAGAGTTGTTGGAAGAAGGCTTGGCCATTTAATCTTCCAGAAAACTTGAAATTCAGTTGCACCGTCTACACGAGCCGCTTCAACCAGTGAATTGTCAATATTCCCCATAGCAGCGATATAAAGGATAATCGGCTGACCAACTGAAGTTGTCAAGAGGATAATCATAATTGCCAGTAATGCCCAGTGTTTATCTCCCAACCAAGAAATATTCTGGCTGATGATATGACTTGATTTAAGGACAAAGTTTAGAATCCCTGATAGTGGGTCATAAATCCATTTCCAAACAACTGTTACGGCAACACTACCTGTTACAACAGGAAGGAAGAAGACGAAACGGTAGAAAGATCTGGCAATAGCATTTTGATGGTAGGTTTGCGACGCCACAAAGAGCGAAAAGAGAACAACAATCGGTACAGATCCAACAACCAAAATAACTGTGTTAATCAAAGATTTTGTAAAAACAGGATCTTTAAACATACGGATATAGTTATCTAAGCCCACAAATTCAAAACTAGTCATAGAGTAGTTAAAGAAACTTGTGATGAAGCCCATAATCATTGGTACTAAAACGAAGACAACGAAGAAGAATAAAACTGGCGCTAGGAAAGCATAAGAAATAATAGTTTCTCTCATACGAATTTTATTAACTTTCACTGTCGGCACCTCTCTTTCAAATAGAATAATTTTTTGACTTTCTTGAACTGTTTTAAAATCAAAATGAAATTTTTTAAGATTCGCTTATGTAAGAACTTCATTTTAATTTCGTGACAGTTCCTTACATTTCAAACAAAATCCTCCCTTTTCTTACATAGACTATGCACAGGGAAAAGGGAGGGATCAATCTGATTTAGTGCTTATTGTTTTGTAGCTTTTTTAATTGTTTCGTTAGCTTTTTCAGTGAAGGCTTTCAAAGCGTCCGCTGGTTTTTCGTCACCATTTGATACAGATTGCAACATTGGGAACCAAAGTGTTCTCATTTCAGCAAAACCATTGATAGTGTTGTAGTATGGTGAGTAGTATTTAGTCCAACCACTGATTGTTTCCATACGTTTGTCTTCATAAAGTTTGCCAAATGAAGTACGAACTGGGAAGGCACCTGTACGAACAACGTCTTTTGGACCCCATTCTTTATCATCCGCAATAAATTGAATGAATTTCTTAGATGCTGCAACTTTCTTGTCGTCTTTGTTGTTGAATACTGCAAATCCGTTTACAAGGTATTCAAGAGCTGGTTTGCCTGAATCTGATGGGAATGGTACTTCTACCACTTCTACTTTACTTGCTTCCAAGAGTTTAGCTTGGATACCGTTTTGAGCTGGTGCCCAAAGGATTGTGTAAGATGTTTGACCGTTAGCAAAGTTTTGGATATCTGCTCCACCGTCAAATTGTGAACCATTGTTCAATAAACCGTCTTTGATCCAGCTAGCTGCTTTTTCAAGACCTTTGACGAATTTAGGATCATCAGTTGTATATTTTGTTACATCTTTATCTGTTACAGAACCGCCGTAAAGGTTTGAGATAAAGGCACGTGTTCCTTGGTCTCCCCCTTGACCAGAACTGAACAATGAACCTGGTGTGTAGCCTTTGTCTTTAAGCGCTTTCAAAACTTTTTCAAAATCATCAGTTGTCCAACCTTCTTTTACAAGGTTTGCAACTCCAGCTTCTTCCAACATTTTCTTGTTCATAGCCATGTAGAATGGAGCTGAACTGATTGGATACATGTAAGCTTTATCTCCAGCCTTACTTGCTTGTACAATGTTTTCGTTGTTGACATCTTTGACAAATTCATCTGTGAAAATATCATTCAATTCAGCTAATTTACCATTTTTACCGTATTGGATGATACGTCCTGGTGCGTCAAAAAGTACGTCTGGAGCTGTCCCTGCTTCGATAGCTGTTGTGATTTTTTCAGGACCAGACTTGAAGTCGATGGTTTCCAATTTCACTTTTACATCTGGATTTGCTTTTTCAAAAGCTTCGATGATTGATTTTTCATATGTTCCAACACCGTCACCAGTTTTTTCTTGAGTGAAGACTGGGAATGCCCACCAAGTGATTTCTGTTTTTCCACTATCGCTACCAGATTTTCCAGCATCTTTACTTCCACCAGAATTACCACATGCAGCAAGGCCAAGAACCGCAGCACCCGCAAGTACTGTACAAGCTAGTTTTCTAAATTTCATTTGTATTCTCCTAATTTATAAGCGTATCCATATTGGATAATAAGTTAGATTGCATTTGTATACGTTTTCATTTTATCCGACGCATTCACCACTCTCCTCTGTTTTTTTATTAAATAAGTTATTAATCATCAACACCTAAAATTTCATTAATACTATTTTTATATAAGATCGCTTTTGCTCCATAGATTGCTTGAATTCCACCCTTCACTTCTAAGACATCAACTGCACCTATTTGTTTTAAAAGTGCTTTATCAACTTGATCAACTTCTTTTACAGCTACACGTAAACGTGTTACACAAGCATCTACATCTTCTATATTATTTGATCCACCCAACGCTCTAATAATTTGTATACTATCCTGTTTTAAATGATTTGTAGTATTTGGAGTTGAGTCTGTAGGTTCAGAAATTTCTTTAGAATCCACTTCTTCTCCTCGTCCTGGAGTTAACACATTGAACTGAGTAATGAACCATCTAAAAATAATATAATACAAAACACTCCAAATAAGTCCAAATGGAATCTGCAAAATCCAATTCGTTTTATCATTCCCCTGCAAAATTCCAAATAAGGTGAAATCAATTACGCCTCCTGAGAATGTGTTTCCTATGGAAATATTTAAGACGTCTGCGACAAAGAAGCTGACACCATCAAGAAATGCGTGAACAACATATAAAACGGGACTGACAAACAGAAACATAAATTCAATTGGTTCTGTAATACCGGTAACAAAAGATGTTAAAGCAACTCCAAAAAACAAACCTGCGTATTTTTTACGACGATTTTTAGGGACACTATGGTACATCGCTAGACAAGCAGCCGGTAAACCGAACATCATTGTTGAAAAGCGACCTGCAAAAAACCTTGTTCCTTCTGTAAACAATCCAGAATGAGTTGGGTCAGCTAATTGAGCAAAAAATATTTTTTGAGCTCCAACCACTGTTTGTCCTGCAACAGTTTCAACACCACCAAGTTCAGTATACCAAAACATAGGGTAAATCATATGATGTAGGCCTACTGCTCCAGAAAGTCTCATTAAAAATCCATATAGGAAAGTTCCAATTGGTCCTGCCTGAGAAATATATCCACCTGTAGAAACAAGAAGTTGTTGGAAAGGTGGCCAAATAACAAAGAAGACAAAACCAATTAAGATAGAAGAGAAAGATGTGACAATAGGAACAAAGCGTGAACCTCCAAAAAATCCTAGAGCAGAAGGTAATTGAATATTGTTATATCGATTATGCAAATATACAGCTATCATTCCGACAACTAATGCTCCAATAACTCCAGTATCAATTGCAGATCCTTCTGACATAAAAAGTTTTACCAGAGCTTTGATAGTTGCAGTCATAACTAAGTAGCCAGTTACTGCTGCTAACGCAGCAGTTCCTTTATCTCGTTTTGCTAAGCCAATACATAGTCCCACACATAGAAGTAGTGATAAATTACTGAATACAACTTCTCCCGCGGAACTCATTACTTGGAATATTGACTGAATAATACTATTGTTTAATATTGGATAAGTTGCTATCGTGGTGGGATTTGAAAGTGCTCCACCAATACCTAAAAGTAGGCCTGCTGCAGGCAGTATAGCTATAGGTAACATAAAAGCTTTTCCAATTTTTTGTAAAACTTTAAACATAAAACTCCCATCTCACATCTTATTTGAGACCAGCAACAAAGCGTTCTGTAATCTCTTTTGGTCTAGTAATGGCGCCACCAACAACAATGCCCCTCACTCCATATCCAAGGATTTGTTTGGCTTGTTCTGGTGTATGAATTTTTCCTTCTGCAATGACATCCACGCCTGCATCACAAAGTTTTTTGATTAATTCGAAATCGGGACCATCCACTTTTGGACTGTAAGATGTATATCCTGATAAGGTTGTTCCGACAAAGTCAATTCCTGCTTCAACAGCTGCTAGTCCTTCTTCAAAAGTACTTGTATCAGCCATCAAGAGCTGGTTCGGATATTTCTCCTTAACCTGACGAATAAACTCTTGAATCTCCAAACCATCGTAGCGTTCACGCTTGGTACAATCCAGAGCAATCACCTCGATGTCCAGTTCTGCCAATTCATCAACTTCTTTCATGGTAGCCGTGATGAAGGGTTCTTGTGGCGGATAATCTCGTTTGATTATCCCAATAATCGGAAGTTTTGTAACCTCCTTTATTTCTTTGATATCACGAACACTGTTTGCTCGGATACCGACTGCTCCACCTTGCTCAGCCGCTTTGACCAGCAAGGGAATGACTCCTCCCGCTTCTGTATAAAGCGGTTCGTGAGGAAGGGCCTGACAAGAAACGATGATTCCATCTTTGATTTGTGCAATCAAGGCTTCTTTAGTAATCTGTGGCATCCTCTTTCCTCCTTTTCTTTGTTCTTATGAGGTCATTATATACCATTTGTTAAGCGCTTTCAATACTTTGTCGTGGAATAGATTTCAGTTTCAAAAGTATTTTATAGAACAGCTGTTTCTGAAAGTAGTTTCAGATAACATAAATATCCGTATCTATTACTCAAAATTACGAATCTTATTATAAACTTCTATATCAATAAAACCAGTCTAGAATTCCCATCTTTTTACAGGACCCCAGACTGGTTTATTTTAGATTAACATAGAAGTTCAAAGTGAGATTTCAGACAAAGTTAACTGTCTTTTTGTTTATAGGAGATCATTACTCCAAGGATCATTCCCACAAAACCAAGCAAAACTGTTGTTATTGATTTATTCTCACCTGTATTTGGTAACATTGACTGTTCATTATTACTTACTTTATTCTCTAATCGATTCGATTCAGAGTTTTCATTTGTAGATAACAATTTAGATGACAGTGAAACTTCTTCAACCTTGTTATCTTCTGTAGGATTTTTAAATGGTGGATTGTCAATGGAGTGTCGGAAAGTCATCGCATAAATACTAGAATTATTAGTCTCAAAAATAATCTTTCCATCTTTTTGTTCGAATTCAATAGTGTGTAGTTTTCCTTCTGGATCTACAGCATAAACATTCTCAACGAACTGATCTGTAGCAAAAGTAACAAGGACTTTTCCTTCAGGTTTAACATATCTGCCATTTACATCCTTCAATTTGATATCAAATGCTTTGTAGTTTAATGAACTTAAATCACTAACTTGAACTTCTTTCATTTGAATATCTATCACATTTTTCAATACTTCTTCTGAAGCTTGAATTTGAACACTTCCTGTTTCATTTTTTAAAATACGTTGTGAACTAGCAATTCCTGTGATAACATTCTTAGTTTCTGCTTCATCCTTACTGTCTTTATTATTTACTTGTTTATCAGTAGATTTCACTACTGAACTTCCTTCTCCTGAGGTTGATAATGGACCCATATATTCTGGGATTTCTAGTATCGGAGATTCACCTCTATTCACGCCACCTGTGAAAGCTGGAAGGTGGTGGACATCAGCATCTGCACCATTAATTCCGCCTCTAAAATCTGGCTTATCTATTGTAGGAGCTGGAAAGTCCCCTAATGTGGATAGAACACCGCTATACTCTGGAACTTCTGTAACAAGTGAGTCGCCTCCATTCACTCCGCCTTTAAACTCTGGCTTAGCTACTGTAGGAGCTGGAAAATCACCTAATATGGATATAATACCGCTATACTCTGGAACTTCTGTAACAAGTGAGTCACCCCCATTCACGCCACCTGTAAACTCTGGCTTAGCTACTGTAGGAGCTGGAGAATCTCCTAATGTGGATATAATACCGCTATACTCTGGAACTTCTGTAACAAGTGAGTCGCCCCCATTCACGCCACCTTTAAACTCTGGCTTAGCGACTGTAGGAGCTGGAGAATCTCCTAATGTGGATATAATACCGCTATACTCTGGAACTTCTGTAACAAGTGAGTCGCCTCCGTTAACTCCGCCTGTAAAGTCATGCTGTTCAACTGTTGGGGCCGATTCTTCTCCTGAGGTTGATAATACACCCATATACTCTGGGATTTCCAGTATAGGAGATTCAGTGAAAGGAACTCCACCTTTAAACTCTGGCTTAGCGACTGTAGGAGCTGCAAAGTCACCAGATGTACCTAAAATACCAGAATCTTCTTTTCCACTATCTTTTTTTGGATCTAATTTCCCAGCTAAATCCTTATCCGAATCCTTCTTAGAAGGTTCCACTTCTTTATCTTCCACATAGACAGGAGCTTTTGGTTGACCCTCAATATAAGAACGAACCCAATCCAGCTGCTCTTTTGATAAAACCAAACCACCACTACGGCTTCCTACAACACCATTTTGGTGAACTCCAATTAAAGCACCTTTATCATTATAAAGACCACCACCAGACGCTCCAGGTTTCGTACCTCCGTAGCTAATTCCCTCTATTCCAGAACCGAAGTCTGTAGTTCCTACTACTTTGCTATCTAAAACTGGACTTAGCTTGTTATCTGGAAAACCATAGACCGAAACTGAATCCCCCTCTGCAACTTTCGAAGATTGTTTTACAACCTCTACAGGAGTTACTCCTTTTACTGCTTCTTTTAACCGAACCAAAGCTAAGTCATTTTTAAAGCCAAATACAGAGTCTTTCTTATTCCAATAAACAATATCATCATCTGAAAAATTCACAGACAACCCATTCGGTAAGGTTGCTTTATACACTGTATTGGTACGACCAGATTTAGTAACTACCTCAGAACCTTTAACTGTTAAGAAATTATGAGCGACTGTTAACACCAAATTTGGTGCAATTAAAGTACCTGACCCCGACCCATCTGGCGTTTGAATGTGCGTTGTAGCATAGAAATTTTCTGAGCCATTCGGAGCTTGTAACACCTCTTTACTAGGTACAGGTAAATTCGATTTACCACTCAAATCGACTTTACCAACTTCAGTTCTTGCAAAATCCGAAGAAGACGTTGATGGAGGAGTTACCGAATCTACTACCGCTCTTATAATTGTATCTCCTAAAGCTAACTTACTGACATAGTCATCAGACCAAGTAGTATCACTTGCTAGTTTGTTAATTGGCACTCCGTTATAGGATACCACTTTAGCTGTTGGGGAAGTTGCTATTAACTGTTTGAAGTCTGGATTTTGTCTTAAATGAAAATTCAAGCCACTTCCAACAGAACCTTCCTGAACAACCTTATCTGAAATCAAACGAGTTCCTTTAGTATCTTCCACTCGAAGTAGAACACGACCTTTTTCTTCACCTTTTACTAAAGTAGCTCGACCTTTTTCATCAAAACTATACAAAGCACCGTCAATCTCAGACTCTACATCTTTTAAAGCTATATGATTTTCATCATAGTAGTAACGGTTTGCACCATCTATATACCAACCTTTTATACCATATTTATCAATCATAGAACGAATCCAAGCTCTGTGCTTGTCCGTAAAGATAGTACCACCGCCAATACGCTCACTCTCAGGAGCGTTTGAAGTATTCGTTCCGTGCTGGTGGATACCGACTACCTCTCCCTTATCATTAAACAAAGGAGCACCTGAAAAACCTCCTAAAGCTGAGGAATGATAAGTGACTGCACCACTCTCTTTATTGATACTGCTCACAGTTGTTGAGACTGAATAAGCCTTACCGTCTTTCAAGCGAGCTTTATTTTCTTTACTTAAATTTGGAGTAGAAAAATCATTAGGATAGCCGACCATAGTGATTTTATCACCAGTAGAAACCTCTTTATGACTCAACTCTCTTGGGGAGTCTTCTCCCCCTGTCATAGCTTCTACAGGCTTTTTAGTTACCACTACTGCTAAGTCGTTGCTATAGTCTTTACCAAAGTCTTTGCCGTTATACAAGTGAATAGAGTCTTTTTCAAGAGCTTCTGATACCCCTGAAGTAGGTACTTTATTGCTTTTCTCCTTTTCCGAGTTCATTACAACATAACTACGAGCAGACTCCCCACCACGCAAGACCGCAGACTTATCCTCTTGGTTTTTATCATAGTAGTTATGAGCTACTGTTACCATCACATTCGGCGCTACGAATACACCGCTACCTGATGCGGTTTGTTTTCCACTCGTTCCACTGTCATAAGTTGTGTAAGTCATAGCAACACCTTCTGCAGATTTACTATGAACATCCACATCGTGAATATCGCCACCGCCTTGAATGACATCAGCATAAACAACCCCGCCACCAATAACTGGTAACTCTGGTGCAGCTAAGCCAATCACTGCGGATAGTGTCAAACAACCAACCAAACCATAAGCTTTGGATTTACGAAATTTCCCTAAACCCTTTAAACATACAAACATATATTACCTCACTTTAACTTTCAAAGTTAATTTATCCAAATATATTCTAAAAAATAAAATATTACAGTTTCCATTAGCATAACACTCTCTATTTTGATTCTTACAATAAAAATAGACATAGACTATTTTGCTACTTTACAAATGATATTTAAGTACTGTATCTCCAAGAATATAGTTTTTTATAAGATATTATCCTAATCAGAAAACTAAGTTATACATAAACTTATATATAAATGTTCATTTGTAGCGAAACTGTATATTTTCTTATAAATTATAACACATTTTACAGACGCTTTCCAATGTCTTGAAAGAACTTATACCAAACTAGATAGCAAAATGAATTGTTTTACACCAAGGTCAAGAAAAAAACTCATACTCAATAAAAATCAAAAAGCAAACTAGAAAGCTAGCCGCAGGCTGCTCAAGACACTGTTTTGAGCTTGCAGATAAAGTTGCCGTGGTTTGAAGAGATTTTCGAAGAGTATGAATTTCAAAGTATATGTGAACTAGAATATTTGCTGACTAGACTCTATACAAAAAGAGAGCTACTAGACTCTCTCATTCATCACTTCACATACTTAAAAGGTATCTCGCTACCACATAGCCAGTTGTAGACTTGGTCATTGACAAAGACATTCATGGCTTCGTGGGCATACTCAGGCATGATGCGATAGGCCTTATCGCAGGTCAGACGGTTGTATATCGCAAACTGGGTAATAGGATAGCAAACATCATCGTCCAAGCCCGTAATCATCTTGACCTCACCCTTGATACGATGAGCAAGATTTTTCACATCGATATAGGCAAGGGTCGCCATGATTTCCTCCTCAGTTTCATGGAAGGGATCATGGAACTTGAAATAACGGAACAGTTCGTCGTAGGCTTCACTTGTATTACCAATCTCAAGCACTCGTCTAAAGTCTGATAAGAAGGGATAGATGGTAACTGTTTTCTGAATCCGAGGATTGAGCGCTGCTGCAACTAGAGCTAGAGCCCCTCCTTGTGAGGCACCATAGCTAGAAAGACGCTTCTCATCAACCTGAGGCAGATTGGCAATAATCTCAACCAACTGGTAAATATCCAGATAAACATCCTTATAAAAGAGATGCTCCCGACCTTCCACAGCACCACGGATGATATGCCCCTTAACGGTATTTCCAAGAGGAGAACGCAAACCGTCTTGCGAGTAACCTGACTGGCCCCGCACATCCATGGAGACAACACCGTAACCAGACACGGTATAGGCCAGCATGTCAGCCCAGTCCCAGCCACGTCCCATATAACCATGGAAATGGAAGATTATCGGAACCTTCTCCTCACTCTTTGGAAGAACGACGCGTGCGTAGACCTTTCCTTCATTGGTTCCTTCAAATGTTAACTCATAGCACTTGACTTGAGGAATGCAGAAATCTCTTTCCTCCAACTGGTAGGCTGGAAGAGTTGAAACTTTTTTCACTTCCCCATCCCAGAAAACATCAAAATCTTCTGGAACCTCATCCCGTCCTCTATAAGTCTTGATTTCTTCTAACAAAGCTGGATGTTTCATAACATGCTCCTTAAATTTTGTAATCGCTACCACCACTGTAGCATATATAAGAAATCAATGCAAGAAAGAAGGGTAATACTCTTCGAAAATCTCTTCAAACCACGTCAACGTCGCCTTGGATTATATATGTAACTGACTTGGTCAGTCTTATCTACAATCTCAACGCAGTGCTTTGAGCAACCTACGGCTAGTTTCCTAGTTTGCTCTTTGATTTTCATTAAGTATAAATAGAAAGTGAATTTAGCTTTTCCTCCCTCAAACCTATCATCTGAAGGCAATCTTAAACTTCTAGTATTCAGTTTTACATATGATCCTTCACAGCTACTGCTACCATTTTGGCTTTTGCACGGACTTTACCCGCCACTGACATCTCCATAGAAATAATTGCCTTTCTTTCTCCTAATTCCTCCAGAGTAGAAATAACAACAATTTCATCGTCAATTGGGGTTGGGCTAAGGTAGTCAACTTCTAAATGAGCTGTGATGAAGCGACCGATAACTGTTTCGTCTGTCAATTCCAAACCTTTTTGATGGTGAGCAAACCATGCAGCGGACGCTGTTCCATGGCAATCAAAAATAGTCGCTATCATTCCTCCAAAGACATTTGATGGAACTCCGCCAGTATAAGCATTTTCAAGCTTTATCCGACTAATACAACGCTCCCCATCCAGACTTGGATAGGTTTTTAAATGTAAACCCAAATCATTCTTTGGGCCGCACCCCCAACAATGCTGGAAGCGTTCTCCATACCTATCCTGAATAGCAATCGTTCTTGTTTCTAACATTCTTTTCACTCCTCCTTATTCAGATGGGGTCATTATATCAAGCTTCTGTCAAAGAGTAAATAGACTGGAAGACTAATATCTTTTTATCACTTGACTAAGTTTGATTTATAGCCGATTATTTCATAAAAATAAAAAGAGCATTTCTGCCCTTTTTCGCCTGTTCAATCTTATTTTGTTGCTTCTTTCTTTTGGAAAGTGGTTTGGTAATTTACTTTAATCGTTACTGTCATGTGAGAGTCCTCGTTTCTTTTTGATGACTCTAGTATAAGGGGCAAACCTGAAAGCTAGCTTAAGATTTCCTTAGAGAAAGCTTATACTCAATGAAAATCAAAGAGCAAACTAGGAAACTAGCCGCAGGCTGTACTTGAGTACGGCAAGGCGACGTTGACGTGGTTTAAATTTGATTTTCGAAGAGTATTAATCTAAATGTTCTTTCTTTTCCATATGAAGGGCAATCATGCGCCATTCCGGATCCTCTTGCCAACCTTCTATCGAACTAATGTAACTAGCAACCTTTCTGGCTTCTTCTAAAATCGGAAAATCTTCGATAATATCAGCCACTTGGAACTCTGGGAGACCTGACTGTCTGGTTCCAAAAATCTCACCAGAACCACGCATTTTCAAATCTTCCTCCGCAAGGACAAATCCATTGGTGGTTTCAGTCATGATGCGCATACGGTCTTTCCCAGAATCCGTCTTGGGATTAGCAACGAGCACTGCATAAGACTGCTTATCTCCTCGACCGACACGACCTCTAAGCTGGTGAAGCTGGCTGAGACCGAAGCGATCGGCATCCATGATAATCATGACGGTCGCATTGGGAACATTGACCCCGACCTCGATAACCGTCGTCGAAACCAGAATATCCGTTTTTCTCTCTTTGAACTCCTGCATAATCTGGTCTTTTTCATCACTCTTCATCTTACCATGTAAAAGAGCCACCTCTGCCTTACCTGCAAAATGAGCCGTCAACTCTTCTGATAAGGCAATGGCATTTTTTAAATCCAGAGCTTCTGATTCTTCAATCAAGGGAGAGATGACATAGGCTTGAGAACCTTTTTGGAGTTCCCCCTCTAACCAAGTCAAGACCTGTGGTAGTTGCTCATGCTTAATCCAACGTGTCACAATAGGCTTCCGTCCTGCTGGCATCTGGTCGATAATGGAAACATCCATATCTCCAAAGGCTGTGATGGCCAGCGTCCGTGGAATGGGAGTTGCCGTCATCATGAGTACGTCTGGATTGTCGCCTTTTTCCCGTAAAATCCGCCTTTGCCCCACACCAAAACGGTGCTGCTCATCGATAATAACCAAACCAAGACGAGCATACTCCACCCCATCCTGTATCAGAGCGTGAGTTCCTATAATCAAATCAGCCTCACCCTTGGCGATTTTCTCCAAAACTTCTCTCTTTTCTGCAGACTTCAAGGAACCTGTCAAGAGAGCCAGTTTTAGAGCTGGGAAGAGACTCTTCAAACTCTCAAAGTGTTGCTCTGCAAGGATTTCTGTCGGTACCATGAGGGCTGCCTGATAGCCAGCTGTCACCGCCGCAAACATGGCCAAGCCAGCGACGACTGTTTTTCCACTCCCCACATCCCCTTGCAGGAGACGATTCATGTGGTGGTCCGACTTCATGTCGATCAAAATTTCTTGCAAACTCTTTTCTTGAGCTGAAGTCAGGGCAAAAGGCAGACTTTCTTTAACAGCCGTCACTTTTTCCTGAGACCAATCCAGAACCAAACCGCTTCCCTGAACTCTATTTTCAAACTTGAGGGTCTGCAATTGCATTTGGAAATAAAAGAGTTCCTCAAACTTGATACGGCGAAGGGCCTGCTTGTATTCTGCCAAATCCTTAGGAAAATGCATGGCACGAACGGCCTGACAACGGGACATAAGTTTGTATTTGTCCAGCAAAGACTGGGGAAGATTTTCTTCTATCAAGAGGTCCAGTCCCTGATCAAAGGCTGTCTTGATGACCTTTACCAGACTGGCTTGACTGATTCCCTGAGCCAGACGATAGACAGGCTGTAGATCATCCTCTACCTGAGCCAGGACCTTCATCCCTGTCAGACTCGCCTTGGCGCGGTCCCATTTTCCAAAGACAGCAAGGGTTGCTCCCAACTCTATCTTATCAGCCAGATAGGGCTGGTTAAAGAAATTCACCGAAAAAACAACTTCTCCCTGCTTGAGGCTAAAACGCAGGCGATTGCGCTTGAAACCATAATACTGGACACTGGCAGGAGTCACGACTTGTCCAGACAGAACCGCCTTTTCACCGTCTTCTAGCTCCAGCACCTGCTTGGTCTTGAAATCTTCATATCGGAAAGGAAAGTAGAGCAAGAGGTCTTGCAAGTTTTCAATTTCTAGTTTGGCGTATTTTTCTGCTGACTTTGGTCCCACACCAGGTAAGACATGCAAGGGTTGATGTAGATTCATGCTCCACTCCTTTCTTTTTAATAATATTCTCTCGGAATGCGGTCGCTGAGAAGACAAACTACTTCATAGTTAATAGTTCCACGGTAGGTCGCTACCTGAGTAGCTGTGATTTCCTTGCCCCCGTTAGAACCAATCAAAGTTACCTTGGTTCCTAGCGGATAAGGCTTAGGCAGACGAATGGTGATTTGGTCCATAGAAACTCGTCCGACGATTGGGCAGGCTTGCCCATCTACCAAGACAGAAAAATTCTGCAGGTCTCGTGTCCATCCATCCGCATAGCCGATTGGCACCGTCGCAATGACTTGCTCGCTATCTGCCTGATAGGTCGCTCCATAGCCCATGCAAGCTCCAGCTGGAACCGTCTTAACATGAACCAGAGCAGACTCCAAGGTCAAGGCTGGAGTCAGGTCATAGGGCAAGTCCAAAACATCTCCACTTGGATTGAGACCATACATAGCATCTCCCATACGAACCGCATTGAAAATAGTCTCTGCATGCCAAAGAGTCGTTGCCGAATTGCTGGCATGGATCAGCTCTGGGACTTCTTTCATACTAGCCAAAATAGTTTTAAACCGTTCTAACTGGACATTAAAGTAGTCATCTGATTCCTCGTCTGCAGTAGCAAAGTGGGTAAAAACCCCTTCAACACAAGCACCGTATTGTTGAAGCAGGTCTTGAGTCTGCTCAGCTTCACTAGCCTCTCGAAAACCAATACGTCCCATTCCTGAATCAATCTTGAGGTGGACTGTCAATCCAGTTAGGTCTGATTCCTTATCTAAGAGTACTTGAATCCACTCCAGTCCGGCCACAGTCAAGGTGATGTCGTATTCTTTAGCTAGAGTAACAGCTTCTAGCTCAGAAACTCCTAAAATGAGGATTTTCTTCCTGAGTCCAGCTTGTCTAAGTTCAATGGCTTCATCAATATTGGAAACGCAAAAACCATCAACATCATCCTGAATTGCCTTGGCAACGGCAACAGCCCCATGGCCATAAGCATTAGCCTTGACCACAGCCCACTTGAGCGTTCCTTGAGGGATATGAGCCCCCATTTGCTGAATATTTTGTCGAATAGCTCCCAGATGAATCAGAGCCTTGGTTGGTCTATGCGGACTAGCTTTCATGATTTTCCTCCAAAATGACACTGGCTGTCACAAACTGAGCTGTATGGCTGATAGACAGCCAAATCTTTCCTGAAAATGGTGACTGACTAAAATAAGGCGCCCCGCGTTCATTATTCAAGACTTCCAAATCTTGAAAACCGAGCTTTCCAATGCCAGTTCCCATTGCCTTAGAAAAGGCTTCTTTAGCGGACCAGCGACCAGCCAAATATTCAATCTGCCTGCGCCCTTCAAGACTGTTAAATCGTTCCATTTCCTTAGCGGTCAGCACGCGCTTGGCAAAACCTTCATGTCGTGTAACTGCGCTTTCTATCGAAGCCAATTCTTCAATATCAATTCCGTGTCCAACTATCATTCTCATCAAAAGGAGTTGAGATTCCCCAACTCCATCCTTTTCACTTATTTTGTCAAGGTAGCATAGATTTCTTCTACCAAGGCCTCTGTATTTTCCCAACCCAGGCAAGGATCGGTAATAGAGCAACCAAAGACCTCTGGTTGGTTTTGACGACCATCTGCTAGGTAAGATTCAATCATAAAGCCTCGAACTGTCTTTTTGATTTTCTCATTCCAATCACGATTCTGCAAGGTCTGGCGAACAATTCGAATTTGCTCCATATATTGCTTTCCTGAGTTATCATGGTTGGTATCAATGAGAATAAAAGGATTTTCAAGTCCCATGGATTCATAGCGCTCAATGGCATTTAGCAGGGTTTCATAGTAAAAGTTAGGCTCATTTTTCCCATATTCATTAACTGCTCCACGAAGGATGACGTGAGCCAAGGGATTTCCTGAAGTCTCAACTTCTTGACCATGAAAGAGGAAGGTCTGTTTGTTCTGAGCGGCATAGATACCGTTAAACATAACCCCAAGATTTCCTGAGGTTGGATTTTTCATCCCCACTGGTGCATCAATCCCTGAGGCTACAAAACGGTGCTCTTGGTCTTCCACAGAACGAGCCCCAACAGCATGGTAGCTGACCAAATCATCTACCAAGACCAGATTTGACGGATAAAGCATCTCATCTGCCGTTGTCAAACCAGTCTCTGTAATCACGCGGTAGTGCAACTGGCGCACAGCCTGCAAGCCGTTAATCAGGCTTGGAGCCTTCGAAGTATCTGGCTGGTGAACCAAGCCTTTATAGCCGTCTCCATTGGTGCGTGGTTTAGCTGTATAAACACGCATAACCATGAAAATCTTGTCCGACACCTTCTTTTGCAAGGCAGATAAACGGCGGGCATATTCCAAGACAGCCTCCTCATTGTCAGAAGAGCAAGGACCAATCACCAAAAGGATACGGTCATCTTCTCCTGAAATAATGTCTGCCAATTCTCTATCACGACGCTCCTTTAGTCGCAAGGTTTCCGCAGACAATTGGGTTTCTGCCTTGATTGCTTCAATATCGATTTCTTGACCTTTTTCAATAAATGCCATACTATTCTCCTAGCGTTTGGTAGATTTCTCTGACAAGGGCTTCCGTATTTTCCCAGCCTAGGCAAGGGTCTGTGATCGACTTGCCAAATACTTCTGGTTCATTTTGACGGCCGTCTTCTAGATAAGACTCAATCATAAAGCCACGAACGTACTGCTTGATTTTTTCATTCCAATCACGGTTAATCAAGGTCTGACGGACAATTCGAATCTGGTCCATGTATTGCTTACCAGAATTGTCATGATTGGTATCCACAATGATAAAGGGATTTTCCAAGCCCATTTTCTCATACTGGGCAATAGTATCCATCAAATTGTCATAGTAGTAGTTGGGAATATTCTTACCATACTCATTGGTCGCTCCACGAAGAATAGCGTGCGAAAGCGGGTTTCCAGTTGTTTCCACTTCTTTTCCTAGGAAAAGGAAACTCTGTTTGTTTTGAGCAGCATAAATCCCATTAAACATAACATTGAGATTTCCTGAGGTTGGATTTTTAAAACCAGTCGCAAAATCTGCCCCACTTGCTACAAAGCGGTGTTGCTGGTCTTCAACTGAACGGGCACCAACCGCCATATAAGAAATCAAATCATCCACAAGCGGAAGATTTTCAGGATAAAGCATTTCATCAGCTGTCGTCATACCTGTTTCCGTAATGACACGATAGTGAAGATGGCGAACGGCTTTGATTCCGTTGATAAGACTAGGTGCTTCTGCCGTGTTAGGCTGGTGAATCAAGCCCTTATAGCCATCTCCGTTGGTACGAGGTTTGGCAGTATAAACACGCATAACCATAAAGATACGGTCTGCTACTTCTTCTTGTAGGACTGCCAAACGCTTAGCGTACTCAAGAACAGCTTCTTCATTGTCAGATGAGCATGGCCCGATTACCAAGAGAATTCTCTGGTCTTCTCCACGTATAATGGCTTCTAGCTCTTGATCGCGCTGTGATTTTCTCTCCAAAGCATGGCCTTCTAATTTTGATAAGGCACGAACTTCTTCAATATTAATTTTAGGACTTTTTGCTGTAAATACCATAACTCATCTCCTTATAAAGCAAACGGATACCAAGTAAAAATATACTTTTCACAAGGTATCCGCCTCTAAACTATCTCATTTTATTGTCTTTTTCCGTGACAGTTTTTAAACTTCTTACCAGAACCACATGGGCAAAGCTCATTCCGTCCAATCTGGCTCAAATCCAAATCTTCTGGCATATTTGCTTGGTGGGCAGCGATATTGCGAGTCGCTGTTGTACTGATATGGTGTTCTGCTTGTGGTCTTTCTTGTTCATGAATTTGTGCTTTCATCATCAAGCGTGTCACATCAAACTCAATCGAACCAATCATGTCATTAAACATACGGAAACCTTCTGCCTGATACTCAACAACAGGGTTGTTCTGAGCATAGCCACGAAGTCCAACCGCGTTACGCAATTGATCGAGGGCATCGATATGATCTGTCCACTTGTTATCCACAACTCGTAGAATCAAGACTTTTTGGAATTCTTTGACTGCTTCTTCATCGCGTAGTTTTGAAACTTGACTATCGTAAACCTTCAAGGCACGTTCGAAGAGCTCTTCCTTAATAGCCTTATCAGACAAGCCTGACAAGTCTTCAACAGAAATAGAATCTTCTGGAAGCAAGTTGTACTTAGCAAAGTTCAAAATTGCTTCTAGTTTTTCATCTTGTTTGGCACGCGCATGACCATCAACGACACGACCAATCGTGCGTTTGATCATAGAGTGAATTTCAGGTGCCAAGTCACGATCTGCAGTGATAACGTCGTAACGTTGAGCATAGATAATCTCACGTTGTTCACGCATGACGTCATCGTATTGAAGGACTTGTTTACGGGTATCGTAGTTATTTCCTTCGACACGTTTTTGCGCTGCTTCAACCTGACGTGTCAACATACGAGACTCAATTGCCTCTTCAGACATGTTGAGACGTTCAAAGATTCCCTTCAAGCGTTCAGAACCAAAACGTTTCATCAAGTCATCTTCAAGAGATAGGTAGAATTGTGACTCACCTGGGTCTCCTTGACGACCTGAACGTCCACGAAGCTGGTTATCGATACGACGGCTTTCATGACGCTCTGTACCAATAACGCAAAGTCCTCCAAGTTCACGAACCCCTTCACCAAGCTTGATGTCGGTACCACGACCGGCCATGTTAGTCGCAATAGTAACGGCACCACGTTGACCAGCATTCATGATAATTTGGGCTTCTTTATAGTGGTTTTTGGCATTCAAGACTTCGTGAGGAACACCAGCTGCGACCAATTTCTTAGAAATATAATCACTGGTTTCAACCGCTACTGTACCAACCAAGACAGGCTGACCTTTTTGGTAACGAGCCTTAACGTCTTCGACAACCGCCTTAAACTTAGCTTCAATGCTAGCAAAAAGTAGGTCTGGATGGTCAATACGTTGAACAGGACGGTTTGTTGGGATTGGAATAACACGAATGTTGTAAATTTCACGGAATTCTTCTTCCTCAGTCTTACCTGTACCCGTCATACCAGACAATTTCTTGTACATACGGAAGAGGTTTTGGTAAGTGATTGAGGCAGATGTCTTGGTTTCATCCTGAATTGGCACACCTTCTTTAGCTTCAATGGCTTGGTGCAATCCATCAGAATAACGACGACCTTCCATGGTACGACCTGTAAATTGGTCGACAATCAAGATTTCTTGCTCTTCGCTGACCACATAGTCAATATCGAGAAGCATGATGTAGTTGGCACGAAGGGCATTATCGATAAAGTGAGTCAAAGCTACGTTTTCAATGTCATAGAGGTTTTCAAGTTTGAAGTAGCTTTCAGCCTTGTCAATCCCTGAATCAGACAAACCAATAGTCTTAGACTGCACATCGATGATGTAGTCGTCTTTGTCCAAAGATTTTACATAGTGGTCTGCCATGTGGTAGAGCTGACTGGTTTCAACTGCGTTAGCACCTGATACGATCAAAGGTGTACGCGCCTCGTCAATCAAGATTGAGTCAACCTCATCGACCAAGGCATAGTTAAGCGGGCGTTGTACCATGTTTTCAGCGCGGACGACCATGTTATCACGAAGGTAGTCAAATCCGATTTCTGAGTTGGTTGAGTAGGTAATATCACACTCATAGGCTTCTTTTTTCTCCATTGGAGATTTAGCAGCCAAGTTAATCCCTACTGACAAACCAAGCCATGAGTACAATTCACCCATCTCAGTCGCATCACGTTCTGATAGGTATTCATTGACCGTAACTACGTGGACCCCTTTACCTGAAAGGGCATTGAGGTATACTGGCATGGTCGCAGTCAAGGTTTTCCCTTCCCCTGTACGCATCTCTGGCACGTCACCATGGTGAAGGACAATTCCCCCCATAACCTGAACCTTATATGGGAAGAGGCCTAGAACACGTTTGGCACCCTCACGGACAACCGCAAATGCTTCATAAAGCAATGAATCCAGTGATTCTCCATTTTGATAACGTTCTTTAAATTCAACTGTTTTTGCTTTTAGTTGGTCATCTGTCAAAGCAGCCATTTGGTCTTCGTATTTGAAAACCTTATCGGCCATCTTTTCCAGACGACGGATTTCTCCTTTATCATTTTCGATAATTGTTTTTAAAATATTAGCCATGTTTTTCCTTACTTTAAATTCCGAATATTTTAGAATGTTCTTTTAATTTTAGCACAATTACTGATTATTTTCAAGGAAGAATCCCCATTTTGAAAAGGAAAAAGAGGCTAGTTTCCAAGCTAACCTCTCTGACTTTTATGATGTTTTAATTGCCAAAAATCGGCAAAATCGCAAATAGGATAAATAGATTAATCCAAAGAGAAAAACAGCAGATCAATCCAAAAACAAAGAGACTGACTTTCTTGGACAGCAAGGCCATCAAAATCGACAGAATTCCAAAAACTAGCAAGATTTTCTGCATACTGAAGAGGTCCATCTTCCCCCCCAGAATCGGACTGCCCCAAGGAAGAAAGAAGAAAGCAATCCAGATCAGCAGAACTAAACCAATATAGACCTTGGAATAGCGTGTAATAAATGATTTTAGATGTTCCATAAGCCACCTCCTACAAATAGAAAGTAATATAATACTAAATTAAAATCAAAGAGCAAACTAGGAAACTAGCCGTAGGTTGCTCAAAACACAGTTTTGAGGTTGCAGATAGAACTGACGAAGTCAGTTACATATATAATCCAAGACGACGTTGACGTGGTTTAAAGAGATTTTCGAAGAGTATAAATCAATGCCTTCCACCGTTAGACTTCCCTAGTTCTCGTCTCAAGCGAAACATTTTTTTGAAAAAGATATAGTCTAACCAGTCACTAGCAAAAGCAATAAGTAGTAATAATAGCCAAATACCCCATAACTTTATATCTGTCAAATTTCTCAAGACGATATTGAAAAACAGAACTGAAAAAACTGTCCAAGCAAGGCTAAAAATAGCATGGAGGGGGATATAAAACCAGTAAAAATAATATAAAATTGGAAAAAACTTACTATTTCTGTTGGCCTTTTCAATCCAGTCATAAAAGTAAAATAAAGGTGCTAAAAGTAAGAATTTAAACAAATGTTTCATCAACACCTCCTCTTTGATAGCGTTTTCTTCAATTTCATTCTATCAAAAAAATCTGGAAATGTCATTCCAGATTCTACTTTTTTATTTACGTTTTCTTGCGATGAGATGAATAGGTGTCCCTTCAAAGACAAAGGCCTTGCGGATTTGATTTTCCAAGAAACGCAGGTAAGAAAAGTGCATGAGTTCTTCTTCGTTGACAAAGATGACAAAGGTTGGTGGTTTGGTTGCCACTTGGGTCGCATAGAAAATCTTAAGGCGTTTTCCTTTATCTGTCGGTGTTGGGTTGATGGCAATAGCATCCATAATGACATCGTTCAAGACAGCTGATGGAATACGTGTGTTTTGACTTTCGCTGATTTGCTTGATCATCTCAGGCAATTTGTGGAGACGTTGCTTGGTCAAAGCTGATACAAAGATAATCGGTGCGTAAGGCAGGTATTGGAACTGCTCACGGATATCTTCTTCCCAGTTTTTCATAGTATGGTTGTCTTTTTCAAGCGTATCCCACTTGTTGACCACGATAATCATCCCTTTACCAGCTTCATGAGCAAATCCTGCGATACGCTTGTCATATTCACGAATGCCTTCTTCCGCATTGATGACCATCAAGACCACATCTGAACGGTCAATAGCACGCATGGCACGCATGACAGAGTATTTCTCAGTATTTTCATAAACCTTACCAGACTTACGCATACCAGCCGTATCAATCATTGTAAACTCTTGACCATCTGTATCTGTAAAGTGGGTATCAATGGCGTCACGAGTTGTTCCAGCAACTGGACTGGCAATAACGCGGTCTTCGCCCAAGATAGCATTGATCAAGCTTGATTTACCAACGTTTGGACGACCAATCAGGCTAAACTTAATGACATCTGGATTTTCTTCCTCATATTCATTTGGAAGATTTTCTACGATGGCATCTAGCACATCCCCTGTTCCGATACCATGGACAGATGAGATAGGCAATGGTTCACCCAAACCGAGGGCATAGAAATCATAGATATCATTTCGCATCTCAGGGTTGTCCACCTTGTTGACTGCGAGGATAACTGGTTTGTGGGTCTTATAAAGTTTGCGGGCTACGTATTCGTCTGCATCGGTAATTCCTTCCTTACCAGACACGACAAAAACGATAACATCGGCTTCTTCCATGGCAATTTCTGCCTGGTGCTTGATTTGTTCCATGAAAGGAGCATCGACATCATCGATTCCTCCTGTATCAATCATGCTAAACGAACGATTGAGCCACTCACCCGTCGCATAGATACGGTCACGTGTCACTCCTTCGACATCTTCTACAATGGAGATTCGCTCACCAGCGATCCGATTAAATAGGGTTGATTTCCCAACATTGGGACGTCCTACAATGGCAATAGTTGGTAGGGCCATAATTTCTCACTTTCTACAATAACTTTTTCTGTTCAAGATTTTTTCTAGTTGAGTTTGGTTCTGCTTGACCAAACTGTTCTGCTAGACGCTGGCTCCAGCTTGTGGTCGCACGTGCTCCAGCATAGTCCGCCTGTACACGGTCATAAGCTTCGATTGCCTCAGTTGACTGTTCTTGGTATTCTTCCTCAAAGATAACATTCTCTAGTGGCAGTCTTGGTTTCGCATCATGATTTTGATTTGGCACACCCAGTGCCATCCCAAAGACAGGATAGGTGTAGTCAGGTAGGTTAAAGAGCTCTGCCACTTCTTCGGACTTGTATCGAACCAAGCCAATAATGACACCACCATAGCCCAAGCTTTCAGCTGCCAACAAGGCATTTTGACCAGCAAGAGCCGCATCGACCGAACTAATCAAGAGACCTTCTACACCTTGAGGTTGGAAGTTGTCAGTATGAAGCTGGGCTCCCTTTTCCGCTCGGTTCAAATCTCCGACAAAGAGAAGGAAAACAGCTGACTGGCGGATGGCTTCTTGAGGTACCAATTCATACAAGGCATCTTTCTTTTCTTGACTTCGCACTACAATCACAGAGTAGGATTGAAAATTCTTCCAAGACGAGGCCATTTGGGCTGCTGTCAGGATTTCAGTCAAGTCTTCCTGAGGAAGGGCTTGCTCCTTAAATCTTCGAACAGACTTATGAGCTTTCATCAATTTAATCGTTTCTGTCATCGGCGGTTCACTCCTTCTAAACGAGTCTCCTCAGCCAAATAACGGATGCGTTCCATGACCCGTCTAGCTTCCCAGGTTTCGTCATTTCCATGTTTCCCTTTAGCGAAATGTAGCTCCAATTCTTCAAAGTTGAAGTTGGAGGTGAAAAAGGTCGGTAAATTTTCCTGCATCCGATATTGGAGAATGACTTGTAAGATTTCATCCCGCACCCAAGCTGTTGATTGCTCTGCCCCAATATCATCTAAAATCAGGACTTCAGACAGCTTAATCTCATCCACCAAGGTCTTGACATTGCCATCACTGATGGCATTTTTAGCATCAATGACAAAGCTAGGATAGTGGAGGAGAGTGGATGAAACACCACGTTTTTCTGATAAATCATGGGCTAAGGCAGCCACCATGAAACTTTTTCCCACACCAAAGTCTCCATACAAGTAAAGACCTTTTCGAATAGCTGGATATTGCTCCACAAAGGCTAATAGCTTTTCAAAAACTGGCAAGCGACCCAAATCATCCAAGTCTACTTGAGCTAAACTAGCTTTCTTGAGACTAGCTGGCAGATTGATTAACTTGAGACGGTTCTTAATAGCCGCTTCTTTTTCCGCTGCGATTAGTTCAGGAGTTTCTTCGTAAGAAACATCCGCATAGCCATGATTCATAACCAAAATCGGCTTGTAGCCTTTGGCAATATAATCCGTATCACCACGGAGAAACTTGTCACGCTCGGTGATGTACTGATTAAACTTGGAGATACTGCGATTTAATTCCTCTGGAGTAAGGGATTCTTGCTGGATAAAGGCCGCAACATCAGGATCCTTCATGATTTTCTGGACCAAATCTTGATAATGAAAACGGCTAGGTTGACGTTTGAGTACGTCTCCGACACTTTCCATCTAATCTCCTCCTTTTTCTAATCGAGCTAATAGTTCTTGTTTCTTACGCTCTAATTCCAGACGAGTTTCCTCACTGGTTTCATTTTTATAATCTGGATTACTCCACTTAGGTACATTGGACTTGGTAGAACTGGGTTTACTGCTTTTTTGAGCCTGATTCTTCTGTCCTCGCTCACGGATGCGCAAGACTGCCTCTTCTGCCGAATGAATCTTTTGATAGGCATAGTCATTGGCTACCTTCATGGCATATTTCTCGTTGATATTTGCTGAATCCACCTTATTAAAGGTCAATAAGAGAATAATATTGATGACTTCGTCCAGCAAGCCCAAGCCAGCCATCTGTTGCAAGAGGTCTCTTTCTGTTTGGGTAATGGTTCCCTTGCGTGTTTGCTTGATTTCTGCCAAGAACTGCAGGGCAGTCTTACTTTTGGCTTCCTTGATAATGGTTGCTTCCTTAGAACTAAAGTCAGAGGAAACAGGTTTTTGAGCGATTTTTTCCCGCATGCGTTTGGTTGAAATAACCTGGGAAACAGCTGTTGACTTGGCCAATTGATAAGTCTCAAACCAAGCCCATTTTTTCTCCTCGGCAATGGCAAAGAGGTTTAAGACGTCGGACTGCTCATCCGCAAAGCGAAGCCCATCTCGAGCCATAAGCTGACGAAAATGGTCTAAGTCAAAATCGTTGGCCACTTTCTTCTTGAGACTAAGGTCTTCTTGACTTCCCAGTTCTGCCAAGTCTGGAAAGACTTGATTGAGTGAGACAGGTATTTCTTCACCATCAGCACTTTCAACTCCCAAATCCTCCACAGCTGCATCGCCAATCTTCTTCTCCAAAAGTCTACGATACACAGGATGCTCCAAGAAGTCCTGACTAGATAGAGGAGCATGAAGGGCTAACTGATAAACATCCCCCTTTTGATAGAGGGTTAAGAGATTGAAAGCAGATAGGATTTTCAAGGATTTTATCAATCTATCCATTCCAAAGTTGAGATGGTTGAGAATGCTTGAAAAGAGGTATTCCTTTCTACCATTATCCCAAAAACTGATTGTATAAAGATAAAGGCTCAGTGCCTCCTGACCGATAATCGGGAGGTAGCACTGTACCAGAGATGAGGTATCTTGTGACACCCGATTATTCTTTAGATAAGAAAAACGGTCAATTGGCTTCATTTATCTTTCCTTTTTCTTTTTAGAGGACTGGGTGATTTGTTGGAGCAAGCTCTCTAACTCACTGACATCCTTAAAACTACGATAGACACTGGCAAAACGCACATAGGTAATCTCATCCAATTCAGCCAACTCCTCCATGACGAGTGAACCAATATCCTCACTTTGAATTTCATTTTCATTTCGACCACGGAGTTTCTGTTCGATACGATTGACTACCATGTTGATTTCATCACTTGACACAGGACGTTTCTGGGCTGAGCGGATAATCCCATTAAAGATTTTATCTCTGGAGAATTGTTCCCGTGTGCCATCTTTTTTAACAACCACTAGGGTTCTTTCTTCTACTCTTTCGTAGGTTGTAAAACGGTGCTGGCATTCATCGCACTCACGTCTTCTACGAATAGTGTTCCCTTCTTCTGCTTGGCGACTATCGATAACACTTGACTTGGTAGCCCCACATTTTGGACAACGCATCCTTTCCCTCCTTATCGTTTTATTTTCATTATACCATTTTTTAAACGATTCCCAAAACAATTCTTCTTTTTGCTTGACAAGTTTTTTGTTTTGTTGTATTATTTAATTAAGACAAAAGGATAGAAGAAAGGAGACCAAGATGTCCTGGACATTTGACAACAAAAAACCCATCTATTTACAGATTATGGAGAAAATCAAGCTTCAGATTGTTTCCCATACACTGGAACCCAATCAACAACTTCCAACCGTGAGAGAGCTAGCTAGCGAGGCCGGTGTCAATCCCAACACCATCCAAAGAGCCTTGTCAGACCTTGAACGAGAAGGATTTGTCTACAGCAAGCGAACAACTGGACGGTTTGTAACTGAGGATAAGGAACTAATCGCCCAATCGCGCAAACAATTATCAGAAGAAGAATTGGAACACTTCGTTTCCTCCATGACCCATTTTGGCTATGAAAAAGAAGAACTACCAGGCGTAGTCGGCGATTATATTAAAGGAGTTTAAGCCTATGTCATTACTAGCATTTGAAAATGTATCCAAATCTTATGGAGAAACCCCAGCCCTCGAAAATGTTTCTCTTGACATCCCAGCTGGAAAAATTGTTGGTCTCCTTGGCCCAAACGGCTCAGGAAAAACAACCTTGATTAAACTAATCAATGGCCTCTTACAACCAGATCAAGGACGCGTCCTTATCAACGATATGGACCCAAGCCCAGCAACCAAGGCTATCGTAGCTTATTTGCCAGATACGACCTATCTCAATGAGCAAATGAAGGTCAAAGAGGCCCTAACCTACTTCAAGACCTTCTATAAAGATTTCAATCTGGAACGCGCCCATCATCTACCTGCAGACCTCGGCATTGATGAAAATAGTCGTCTCAAGAAATTATCAAAAGGAAACAAAGAAAAGGTACAACTGATTTTGGTTATGAGCCGTGATGCTCGTCTCTATGTTCTGGACGAACCTATTGGTGGAGTGGACCCAGCAGCCCGTGATTATATCCTCAATACCATTATCAACAACTACTCCCCAACTTCTACCGTTTTGATTTCTACCCATTTGATTTCTGATATCGAGCCAATCTTGGATGAAATTGTCTTCCTCAAAGACGGAAAAGTCGTCCGTCAAGGCAATGTAGATGATATTCGCTATGAGTCAGGTGAATCCATTGACCAGCTCTTCCGTCAGGAATTTAAGGCCTAAGTAAAGGAGATTATTTATGTTTTGGAATTTAGTTCGCTACGAATTTAAAAATGTTAACAAGTGGTATTTAGCCCTCTACGCAGCCGTGCTAGTCCTTTCAGTCCCCCTAGGAATGCAAGGACACTACTATAATTATATATCTTTCAAAGATAGCCAACCTTTCCTATTTATCTTTCTGGCTCTCGTCTTTGGTGGCTTGATAATTACACTTGGGATTTCAACCATTTTCTTGATTATCAAACGCTTCAAAGGCAGTGTCTATGACCGACAAGGCTATCTGACTTTGACCTTGCCAGTTTCTGAGCACTATATCATCACTGCTAAATTAGTCGGAGCCTTCATCTGGTCTATACTTAGCTCGGCTGTACTGGTTCTAAGTGCTTTTCTTATTGTGACTATAACGGTTCCAGATTGGATGTCACATTATGACTGGTTCCCACTTGTAGGAGCATACCTTCCTCAACTCTCTCTTGTAGGGTTATCTCTCCTACTAAATACCATTTCCAGTATCCTCTGCATCTACTTGGCTATTTCCATTGGACAACTTTTCAACGAATACCGCACAGCACTCGCTGTTGTAGCCTACATTGGGATCAAAATCGTCATTGGCTTTATTGAAGTCTTCTTCAATACCAGTGCGAACTTCTATGTCAATTCACTTGCAGGATTTAATGATAATTTCTATATGGGAGCAAGTACGGACATTTTTAAAGAACTCATTTTCATAGCTATCTTTTATCTCGGAACCTACTACATCTTGAGAAATAAGGTTAATTTACAATAGTTTTAAAGTCTAGCGACAATAACTCGCTAGGCTTTTTTCGACCTCAGGATTTACATTTTTATATGAAGTATTTAATAAAAAGGAGTATAATGACTTTAAAACTAATTACATGTATATCGATAAGGAGGTCAACTCTTTATGCTGAAAAGATTTGTTACCAAGAAACACCTCGTACTTTACTTCTTTTCTATTACCATTACTTGGTTGGAAGCAATTATCACGCCAGCCCTTGTTCAGAATATTGTTGCCAGTTTTACCAATCAAGAGCTAGGCCTTCTTTGGAAAGTTTTGATTTTAGGAATCCTTGGTAATCTCATCCTCTTACTAGGTTTGGCTGGGAAACGCTATTACTACACCCGTTTGATTACTGACTTCAAATATGGAATCAAGAGTGCTATTTTCAAGCGATTTTTAAACAGTTATGAGATTGATGAAAAGGATATTTTGTCTGACCTAGAAAACGACGTCGAGCAACTAGAAGAAAGCTATATTGAGCCAACGGTCATCATCATTTCTTCTCTTGGCTTCACAACTATGTCCATTCTCTATGCCCTATGGACCAATTTTTACCTGGGCTTGATTTTCATCCTCTTCTACTCCTTTCCTGTACTCTGCAGTGCTATCGGTTCAAAGCGTTTGGATTCACTTTCTGAAAAGCGGTCCACTGTTAACCAGAGCTACTTAGCAAGCTTGACAAATTTTATTGGTGGTAGCCAACAAATTCGCCATTATCAAGGACAGGACTTCTTTTTTGATCGCTACCAAAAGCAATTACAAACCAGTCTAGATGCCGAAATCAACTATGAAAAACAACGCACTTTAAACAGTCTCTTGATCAATAGCATCGATGCCTTTTGTTCTGTCACACCAATCGTCATCGGTGGCTTTATGACCTACTATAATTATTTAGATGCGGCGAGTTTTGTAGCTATCTATCTGGTTTCCCATAATATCGGCTATCAATTCCAAGAGTTAGCCTACTTTACCAACACCCGAAAAGCGAATCGAACTCTTCTCAACAAATACCAAAAACTTTTGGATCAGTCTGACTCCATCTCGCCTAGAAGCATAGAAAATATTTTCCCTATCCAGCTTAACACCATCTCCCTAGAAAAAGATGGGAATAGCCTCCTGTCTCCGATTTCCATGCACATCAAGCAAGGAGAAAAAATTGCCATTATCGGGGAAAGCGGCTCTGGTAAGACGACCCTGCTCAATATCATTCATGGAGAAGAGACACCGACAAGTGGTCAGATTAGCTTTGCTGGTCAAAACCTGTCACGTCAAGAAATCACAAACTTTAGTTCCTATATCCTCCAAGATAGCCATTACTTTGACACGCTATCTCTGGACGGCAATATCCTTCTAGGACTGGATAAAAATGAGGAACCTTTAAATCATATCCTCAAAAAAACAGGATTAGATCATTTGAAAAATAGAACGCTCAGCAATGATAGTCTATCTGGTGGTGAGAAACAACGCCTCGAAATCGCTCGCGCCCTCTACCATGATAGCCAACTCATCTTAGCTGATGAGATTAAGGCCAATCTTGACTTGGAAAATAGCAAAAAGATTAGCGACCTGCTCTTCTCTCTACCTCAAACAGTCATTGAAGTCATTCACCACTACACGGAAGAAGACTTAAAACACTACGACCAAGTCATTCACTTAAGCAAAGAAAAGTAATAGTCTATAACATACGATTTGAAAAAGCAAGGAACCCGAATTCCTTGCTTTTTAACTCAATATCAAACTGGCTACAATAGGGCTGACAAAGACATAGAGAATACCGGTGACACCGATAGCCAAACCACCCATAGCTCCTGCTACAGAGCCGTATCGGAAGGCTGTTCCCGTTCCGACTGCATGACCTGTTCCTCCAAGAGAAAGACCAACAGCTACTGGGTCGTCAATTTTCAACCACTTCAAAAGGGTTGGGCCGATGACACTGGTTAAAATCCCAGTTGCCACAACAACGACCAAGGTCACAGTCGTCAAACCTTGCAATTTTTCTGTAATCCCTACTGCCATGGCGGTTGTCACTGACTTAGGAAAGAGAGAAATCGCTAGGAAAAAGTCCATGCCAAAAATCTTAGCCACAAGGGCCGTGAAAGAGGTATTGACAACTACTGCTAACAGACTACCAAAGAGAATACTTCGTGCATGGTGCTTCATCAAATGAAAACTCTTATAAAGCGGAATCCCTAGAGCAACAGTCGATGGGACAATCAAGTTGTTCAAATAAACCCCACCTTGGTAGTAATCTTGGTAAGAAATACCTGTCACTTTTAGAAAGATGATAATGAAAACAGCTGACAAAAGCAAGGGCGTTGTCAATGGATGGGGAAAACGTCTGTAAATCAGCATTCCCACTAGATAGGCTAGGATAGACAGGGCAAGCCCAAACAGGGGATTGGAAACAAATTCACTCATTTGGCATCTCCTTTCTCATAATCTCCCTCAAACCGTCGTTTGATAAACTGAACTACCAAGGCTATGAGGATAATATTGATGACTGCGGCAAAAAAGACAATCAAAACAATGGGTAAGAGATAGGGAGCAATGACATCAAACTTTTCCATGATCCCCACTGCTGGTGGCAAAAAGAGAATGGTCATATTGGCCAGCAAGAAATTCCCAACCATGTTAACATGTCTGGTTCTCAGCCACTTGAATTGTAGGGCTAGAAAGAGAATAATCAAACCGATAATACTGCCTGGGATGGGCAAATGAAAGAAACTGGAAATCCCCTCTCCGATTAGAGAAATCACAAAGAGAATCATTAATTGAACATATAATTTCATTCTAAACTCCACGAAATAGACTTCTTGCATACCAGTTTACTCTTTTTTCAGAAAATTTCAAGGAAATACACAAGAGTTGATAAAAGTTTGAGAAGAAAGGGGATACAAGCAATTAAAGACTTGTGTAAACAGGCGTGATATAGGATAAAAGATTTCATCGTCCTTCTTGCCAGCTTGATTTAAAAGTAGTATAATTATTGCATGCGCAATCATCTTGTGATATAGAGAGTGTCCGTGAATGGACTTTCTTCTATTGATAACTCTAAAAAGAAAGGAGATACTATGACCTATTTGGAAAAATGGTTTGACTTCAATCGGCGTCAGAAAGAAATTGAAAGTCTCTTGGAAGAGACCATTGCCCAGCAGAGCGAGCAAAGTCTGACCTTGAAAGAGTTCTACCTCCTCTACTATCTGGACTTGGCTCAAGAAAAATCTCTACGCCAGATTGACCTGCCAGATAAACTTCATCTGAGTCCGAGTGCTGTTTCTCGGATGGTGGCTCGCTTGGAAGCTAAAAATTGCGGTCTGCTTAGTCGCATGTGTTGTGATCAAGATAGACGCTCTAGCTTTATCTGCCTGACAAGTGATGGGCAAAAAACACTAGCCACACTACAAAAGGCTGTCGAAGAAAGCTTGGAAACTGGTTTGGATTTCTTGATTTAAGATGATTTTTTAAGAAAAGTTGCGTGCGCAATCATTTTTCTTGACATTCTCTTTTACAAGGAGTAAAATAAAGTCATCATTAAACAAAGGAGTTTTTAAAATGATTGAAATTACCTATCTAGATGCCAGCAAGAACGAAAGAACTGTGACTTTCGAGTCTTATGAAGACTTTGATCGTTCACAACAAGCTTGCCTTATCGGCGTCGCAGACTACTACCCTGTCCAAAAATTAACCTACAACGGTCATGATTTGGACTACCATGGGACTTATGGAGATGTCTTCTTCTATCTCATGAAACAAGATTTAAGCCAATATAACTAAAAAAGGAGAAATACAATGGCAAAAGCAATTACAGATGCAACATTCGAACAAGAAACAAAAGACGGTTTGGTCTTGGTAGACTTCTGGGCAACTTGGTGTGGTCCATGTCGTATGCAAGGTCCAATCTTGGATAAATTGTCTGAAGAACTTTCAGAAGATGTCTTGAAAATCGTTAAAATGGACGTTGATGAAAATCCAAACACAGCTCGTGCTTTTGGAATCATGTCTATCCCAACTCTTCTCTTCAAAAAAGACGGCCAAGTTGTGAAACAAGTTGCTGGTGTACACACAGCAGAACAGATCAAGGCCATCGTTGCTGAATTGAGCTAATCACACTAGAGACCAAATACTTTCTTTGGTCTCTTTTTTCTTGCCCTTTGCCTTTTTTCAAAAAATATGCTAGACTGTAGGTAGAATATTACGATGTTTGGGACATGCCATCGCTAAAAAAAACCTCTACTTGGTATTTTTTAGCTCCCTCAAGGGAGCTTTTTGCGTGCTCTGAACATTTCCCATTTTGGAAGGAGTACTATGAAACGTCAATCTGCCTTGGTCGTCTTTAGTGGCGGTCAAGATTCTACAACCTGCCTCTTTTGGGCTAAAGAACACTATGAAACGGTCGAAGCCGTTACCTTTGCCTACGGTCAGCGTCATCATCTCGAAATTCAAGTTGCTAGAGAAATCGCTAAGGAACAGGGTATCCATCACCATATCCTCGATATGTCTCTACTGGGACAAATCACTGAAAATGCCCTGACTTCTGATCTGGAGATTGAGCAAAAAGAGGGAGAGGTTCCCAATACCTTCGTTGATGGTCGCAACCACCTCTTTCTGTCCTTTGCGGCAGTCCTTGCTAAGCAACGGGGCATTAAAGATATCGTGACAGGTGTCTGCGAGACAGACTTCTCAGGCTACCCCGATTGTCGAGATGTCTTTGTCAAATCTCTCAATGTTACTCTCAACCTGGCCATGGATTACAACTTCGTTATCCAAACGCCTCTCATGTGGCTAGACAAGGCTGAAACTTGGGAATTAGCCGACCAACTCGGTGCCTTTGACTATGTTCGTGAAAAGACCTTAACCTGCTACAACGGGATTATCGGAAGTGGTTGCGGAGATTGCCCAGCCTGCCACCTACGTCAACATGGTCTAGATGTTTATCTCTCACAGAAAGGAGAGGACTAATGTTTTTTGCACCCAAAGAAATCAAACAGGAAACTGGGGAGTCTCTTGTCTACAATCCTCACAGAACCTTGGTATCAAAAGAATTTACCTTTGATGCTGCCCACCACCTCTTTCACTATGAGGGAAAATGCAAATCCCTTCATGGTCACACCTATCATCTGCAGATTGCTGTCAGTGGTTTTTTAGATGAACGCGGCATGACCTACGATTTCGGAGACATCAAAGCCATCTACAAGAACTACTTAGAGCCCCACTTGGATCATCGCTATCTAAACGAAACTCTTCCCTATATGAACACGACTGCTGAAAATATGGTTTACTGGATTTTCCAAACCATGAACCAAGAGTTGCCAGACGAACGTGGTCTCCGTTTGGAATACGTTCGCCTCTATGAAACTCCGACTGCCTTTGCAGAGTTTAGACGGGAGTGGTTAGATGACTAGGGAACGTGTCCTCAAACTACCAGTTCTGGAAATTTTTGGGCCAACCTTTCAAGGTGAAGGCCGTGCAATTGGGCAGAAAACCATGTTTGTCCGCACTGCAGGTTGCGACTACCACTGCGACTGGTGCGATTCTGCCTTTACTTGGGATGGTTCTGAAAAACCAACTCGCATGACAGCTGACGAGGTCATTGCTGCCTTGGATAAACTAGGAAGCTACGACTACGTCACCCTATCTGGAGGAAATCCTGCTATCCTAGCAGCCAACATGGCTGAGCTAGTAACCAAGCTCAAGAAACGTGGTGTCACTCTGGCTGTTGAAACTCAAGGCTCTCGCTGGCAAAATTGGTTGAAAGACATCGACCAGGTTACTCTGAGCCCCAAACCTCCTTCATCCAAGATGGAAGTCAACTTTGAGACCTTGGACTTTATCGTTTCCCAACTGGATCCAGACAAGGTCACCTTTAAAATTCCTGTCTTTGACGATGCCGATTTGGCCTTTGCCAAAGGTATTCAAGATCGCTACCAACCAGATGTTCTCTTCTTATCAGCAGGAAATCCTGAACCCAAGACTAGAGGCAATATTGTCCAAGACCAATTGGATCGCCTCAAAGAACTCTGGGAACGCATCGCTGCCGACGATAGCTGGGGCAATGTCCGCGTCCTTCCTCAACTGCATACCCTCCTCTACGATAATCAACGTGGTGTTTAAAATTAGAAAGAAAAAATCATGTCACAACAAGAAGAAATGAAAAACCTCAGCCTACTGGGCAACAAAGAAACCAACTACATTTTCGAGTATCAACCAGATGTCCTGGAATCCTTTGACAATCGTCATGTGGAAAATGACTATTTCATCAAGTTCAACTGTCCTGAATTTACCTCACTTTGCCCAATCACTGCTCAACCAGACTTTGCAACTATCTATATTTCCTACATCCCTGACAAGCTCTGTGTTGAGTCAAAATCCCTCAAACTCTACCTCTTTAGTTACCGAAATCATGGAGATTTTCACGAAAACTGTATCAACACCATCGGTAAAGACTTGGTCAACTTGCTAGACCCTCGCTATTTGGAGGTTTGGGGAAAATTCACCCCTCGCGGTGGCATCTCAATTGACCCCTACTACAACTACGGTAAGCCAGGAACTAAGTATGAAGGCTTGGCAGAAAAACGCCTCTTCCAACACGACCTTTATCCAGAGAAAATTGACAACCGCTAAACTCAAACTCAATGAAAATCAAAGAGCAAACTAGGAAGCTAGCCGCAGGTCGCTCAAAGTACTGCTTTGAGGTTGCAGATGGAAGCTGACGTGGTTTGAAGAGATTTTTGAAGAGTATCATACGAAAAAGCCCTGTTCCTCAAGATGAGGAGCAAGGCTTTTTGAATTTCAATTATTCTTCTGTTCCAAGACAGTTTTTAGCAACAAGTGCTGCAAGAACACCACCAACGATTGGGGCAAGGATGAAAATCCATACTTGTTGAAGGGCTGCGCCACCTACCAAGACAGCTGGTGCCAAACTACGTGCTGGGTTAACTGAAAGTCCAGTGATGTTCAATCCAACAAGGATCATAGCCATCAATGACAAACCAATTACCAAACCAGCGATTGCGCCATTACCTTTGCTTGCTGATGTCACAGTCATGATAACCAAGACAAACAAGAATGTTGCGATTGTTTCAAACAAGAAACCACCAAAGACAGTTACACCGTTTGCCAAGGCATTTTCACCAAGACTTGCAGTTGACATACCTGAATTCGCCAAGAGGAAGAATACAGACCCTGACGCAAGGAAAGCACCGACTACTTGACCAAGGATGTAGTTTACAAGTTCTGAAGATGACAAACGTTTGTTAACAAACATAGCGATAGAAACAGCTGGGTTCAAGTGAGCACCTGAAACAGTTCCGATTGAGAAAGCTGCAACTACGATTGCCAAACCAAAAGCAAGAGCAATTCCAAGGTGTCCAAGACCATCAAGACCATTTCCAAAAACAACAGCTCCTGTTCCGATGAACACAAGCATAAACGTACCGATTAACTCAGCAACAAATTTTTTCATTTTATTTCTCCTTTTTTCAAAAACTAGATACTAGTCTATCAAAAGTAAGAAAGGGTTTCAAGAAAATTGTTTGGAAATTTTCAGGTTTGACTTACTGTCTTTTAATTGAGAGATTTGATAAAAAATACATTCCCTATATAGGAATTATCTGTTACTTATCTCATTAGCATTTAGCAACTTGATATAATCCAGACCCCATTTCTCGACAGCATCTAACACAACTCTGAATTCCTTCCCCATTTCGGTTAAGCTGTACTCAACTCGTGGTGGAACTTCGGCATAGACCTTTCGTTGAACAATCTTATCCTTTTCTAATTGACGGAGATGACGGGTCAAAATAGTTTGAGTAATCCCAGGCAATAATCTCTGCAATTCTTTAAATCGTTTGGTACCTGTACTCAACTGATAAATGATTACCAGTGCCCATTTCCCCGTTAAAACCCTCTGCGTTGTCGCAAATGGACAAATACCATACTCACTCACTTTATTTGTCATAAAATATCTTCTTTCTATTTTTTTTTAAAAAAATTTATCTTTTAGTATCAATAAAAGTACTATTTTTGATACTAGCTATCAAAAAAGTGTCTACTTGTTTTTTTGTTTGTAACTGTTACAATTATATCATAAAAAAGAAATGGAGAATAGATATGTCAACAAACTTAGAAATTTTCAATGCTTATAACCAAGCTTTAATTGCTGGTGACTTTCCTGGTGTCTTTGAAACGATGGCAGACGATATTGTCTGGCATCAACCTGGTAATCATAGTCTATCTGGTTCAGTTGTTGGTAAGGACAAGCTAGGAACTCACCTGGCTACATTTGCTGAGAAAACTAATGGAACCTTTAAGGTGATAACAAATTGGGTTTCTGACAATAAGGATTTAATCGCAGCTAATGTTACTTTTCTTGGAACACGGACTGATGGTACTGAACTCAATATGAACGGGATTGACCTCTTCCGTATTGAAGACGGAAAAATCAAAGAAGTTTGGCTCTTCTCTTCAGATCAAGCTGAAGAAGATAGCTTTTGGGGATAATTTAAGAGGTCAGGACAAAAAATTTTGATTTTAGGAATTCTTTATTATAAATTTTTAAAATCGATAGATTAGAAAAAAGCGAACAAGACAGAATTCTGAGTGTCAGATAACTCGTTTTGTTCGCTTTTTATATTTAAGGTTAAACTTTTGTCCCAGACTCTTTTAATTTACTCTCCCAACTGGGCGCTGTAGGCGATAATCTGGTCAACTGTGTCTGATAAGAACTGAATAGTATCACGGAGTGGTTTATCTGTTGAAATATCAGCACCGATAATCATAGCTGACTCAAGTGGTGTCTTGCTACCACCTGATTTGAGAAGATTGAGCCAATCTTCAGCTCCAGTTTCTGAATGTTTAAGATGAAGGTAACCCGCAGTCGAGATGACTAGTCCTGCTGAGTAGGTGTAGCTATACAAGCCCATGTAATAGTGAGCTTGGCGCATCCAAGTCAAAGCTGCATCATCATCGATTTCAATGGCATCTCCCCAGAAATCCGTCAAGACTTCCTTCATAATACTGTTGAGTTTACTTGCTCCAAAGGTCTCCCCTTCTTCAATCAGTGTATACACCTTACGCTGGAAGGCAGCTTCCAAAAGGTGGGTAATAAAGTTATGGAAGTAGGTATCTGTCAAGCGGTGAGCAAGAGCGAAGCGTTTTTGACGTGGGTCGTCAGACTGGTGTTCCAAGTAATCACTGAGAAGCAATTCATTGAAAGTTGACGGTGCTTCGACATAGTAGGTCGACATGTGGGCGTTGAAGTAGCTTTGGTGATTGTCAGAAAAGATGAATTGACCAGAATGTCCGATTTCATGAATCAAGGTGTAGACATCGCTCAAACGGCCTGTCCAGCTCATAAGGACATATGGATGAACGCGATATGGATCCGCCGCATAACCACCAGAATCCTTGCCACTATTGGCAGCGAAGTCCACCCAGCGCTCTTCTTGGTAACGAGCAATTTCTTGACTGTATTCTTGACCCAATGGTGCGACTGATTTCATAACCAAATCATAGGCATCATCAATGCTAACCTCTGGATTAAGAGCACTGTCTAAGTCCAATTTCCAATCAGCAAAAGTCATCTTTTCAAGACCATTAACCTTAGCAACATGCTTGAGGTATCTCTGAGCAACGGGCGCAAAATCCTTCATGATGAGGTCAATCTGGCGGTCAAACATGGCACGGTCCACTTCTTGTTCAGCCAGGAGATAATCAAAGACTGAGTCGTAACCCTTCATATCTGCCAGTAGTTTTTCAGACTTGACTTGGGCTAGATAGGCTGCAGCAGCCGTATTTTGGTGCTTACGAAGTCCTTCTGAGAAGGAACGGAAGGATTTCTCACGAACCTCAGCATCCTCATGATTTTGGTAGAAATTTTCATAGGTCACAAAGCTGTTTTTGTAGGTCTTGCCATGGGCTTCAAAGTCAGCCATTTCAAAATCCCCAGCTCGCATCTTAGTGTAAATATCCTGCGGACTGTAGAAAACTTCACCGAGATTGGTCAAGGCCTTCTCCACATCAGCCCCTAGATAGTGGGCTTTTTTGATTTTGGCCTGACGAATGGCAGCTGTTAAATGTGGCAATTTACCCAAACGGTCCAAGACTTCCTCGTCCGCTGCCACCAAGGCATCGTCAAAGAAGGTCAAGGCTACACTGGCATCTGTTTCAAATTCCATCCCAGCTTGAGCAATGTTAGCAAATTCGTCATTGCTATAGTCTGTCGTCTGAGGCATAAAGCCATAGTTTCCAATATGGCTCATCTGAATGTAGATTTGTTCCAATTCCGCAAAGGCCTTCTCAAAATCCTCAAAAGTATGAAGATTACCCTTGTAGTCACGGCTAAATTGATTAATGTCTTCGCGAGCCTTCTCGATCGCACGTAAGAAATCCTCACGGTCTTGGTATAGGGCTGTTAAATCCCAAAGTTCCTTCTCTGGAAATTCTGAACGGTGTTTTTGTTCCATTTTCTTCCTCTTATTTCTCTAATTCTAATAAAACACTAAGGGCTGATAAGGCGTAAAGCGGTGCTGTTTCTGCTCTTAGAATGCGAGGACCAAGTCCTGCCAAAACAGCTCCTTTAGCTTCAAAACTTTCAATTTCTGCAGGTGACAGACCACCTTCTGGACCAAAAATAAAGAGCAATTTGGCGCCTTTTTCAAGACCAGCGACTGCTTGTAAGAGCGCAGCGCTTTCCCCTTCTTTGGCTGATTCTTCGTAAGCGACAACAATGCGGTCAAATTGGTCCAGTTGTGCTAGAAAATCTGCTTTTTTCTCAAAAAGCTGGATACTTGGAACAACATTACGCTTGCTTTGCTCTGCTGCTCCAAGGGCAATTTTTTCTAGTTTTTCAACCTTTTTACCCAATTTCTTGCCATCCCACTTGGCAACCGACCAGTCGGCAGGAAAGGCCCAGATTTGGCTAGCACCCAGTTCGGTTACTTTTTGAGCGATGAACTCCAGTTTGTCTCCCTTGGGAAATCCAGATGCGATGGTCACTTGGACTGGTAGTTCCACATTGTCAGCTAACTCTTCAACCAACTCAAACTGACGATTTTCAACATCCAAGACGCGCGCCAAGCGCTTAATCCCATCATCAAAGACCAAAGTCACCTCATCACCTTCTTTCAAGCGCATGACCTGAAACATATGCTTGCTGGTTTCCTTATCCTCGATGGTAACAGGAAAGACTGCACTACCTTTGACAAAATACTGTTGCATGCTAGCCTCCAATCACACCGGAAATATCCTTGGTTTTCTTAAAGACGCAGGCATTCCATTCCCCTTGAATCATGTGGGTTTCAAGGAAAAATCCAGCTGACTCAGCCGACTCGCGCACCATGTCCCACTTGTCCTTGATAATGCCACTCATGATGAGGTAGCCTTCATCCTTGACCAAACGATAGGCATCGTCTGTCAGATGAATGAGGATATCCGCCAAGATATTAGCCACGATGACATCTGCCTCAATCTCAACACCCTTAAGCAAATCTCCTGCTGCTACATGGATGTTTTCCATACCAGGGTTGAGTTCAATATTTTCCTGAGCGACTCGAACCGCCACATCATCTAGGTCATAGGCGAAAATTTCCTTAGCACCAAGCAGCGAGCTGGCAATAGAGAGAACCCCTGAGCCAGTCCCCACATCTAGCACCGTTTCGCCACCACGAAGAACCTGTTCCAAGGCAAAAAGGCTCATCTTGGTAGTTGGGTGGGTTCCTGTCCCGAAGGCCATACCAGGATCCAGCTTGATAATCTTTTCTCCAGCAGTTGCCTCATAGTCTGTCCAGGACGGTACGATGGTCAAATCATGAGTAATGCGAGCTGGTTCATAGTATTTCTTCCAGTTGTCTGCCCAGTCTTCCTCAGCCAAGGCAGTCGTCCCCATCTTGACCTCACCCAAATCCATAAAATCTGTCAATTCTGCTAGGCGAGCCTGCAAGTCCGCCTCAACCACTGCTACATCCACCGTTTCAGGGTAGTAGGCGGTCACAACGATTTCTTCTTGTTGCTCGACCTCTGGGAAAATTTCACCGAAGCGGTCGACATTTCCCACATAGTCCATGCTATCTTCAATTGCTACCCCTTGGGCACCTAACTCAATCAAGAGGTTGGAAACCAACTCCTCTCCCTCACGCTTCACTGTAACTTTTAACTCTTGCCATGTTTCCATCATTAAGATACCAAGCCCGTAAAACACAAAGCCAAAATAGGAAACTCTCTGAAGACGTTTGTATCTAAGAGAAGTTTATCTTTTTGGTACCGTGTTTAGGGCGGGTTCAGTTTAGAAATTTAACTGAACCATCCTTTCTAATCACTTACTTTTAAATAATCCCTCACCCTATCCTGCAACTGAGGTACAACTTGACTGGAACTAAGAAATTCCTCGACATTCATCAGCTGATAGCCCTGCCCTTCATCACCAAAGGTGATATTGTCAAACTGGTTCTGTGTTAACTGACCGACTAGAAATACAGATTGTTTATCCGCAAAAAGCATACTTGGATAAACCTTACTCCAAAGCAGACAATCTTCAGTTAGATGAATGCCCAGTTCTTCATAAACTTCACGCGCCACGCACTCAAAAGGACTTTCATCACCTTCACGTCCACCGCCTGGAAGTTCCCACATATTGGGCCAGGGAATGCTTGCCTTATCATCGCGTAAGATAGTCAGAAACTTATCCCCACAAAACAAAGCAATCTTACAGCCTGTGAAATCAGAAATCTCTATTTCCATATTAGACTCCTTCGGTTAATTCCTTTTCCAGCTCTGCTAACCAGTTCTCATAATAGCTTTTCTCGTCCCTCAACATGCGACTAGTATTCATTTTCTGCTTAGCAATCTTCATAGCCTTGCGAGTTTGAACTACATCTTTCTTTACCTTAAATTGATACCAAGCTTGAATGACCTGCATATCTGCTGTTTTTAGAGATAAAAAAGATTTGACTCCTCGAATACTTGCATATTCTTCCGCTTTCTTATTATCTCCTTCCATCAGAGCAATTTGAAGAAGGTATAATTGAGAACTAGTTTTAGACATTGGATTATCTGTTTTCTCTAGCACAGATTGCAACTGTTGCTTTGCAAGTTCTATATTATCATCCAATATGAATACCAACCCCTGAAGAGTCTGAACACTTTCTGCAAAACTCCCTCTCACATCCTCATCAACAGACATGGCAAAGTCTTTTAAATCATATTCTTGAGGAGCTAGCAAGGTCTGGGCAGAATGCCTCAACATCAGGTAGGCATATTTCGTATTTTCAGGGTGTTGTAGCAATTCCCAAATTTTTGCGCCATCAGTGATGCCGACTGGCAAAATGTTATTTAGGAAGAAAGATAAATTAAGAAAAATCCAAGTCCCTGCAAAATACCAGCTTCTTGTCAAAAATCCAAACACTATCGCCAATAATATCAAGCTGAGATGAACCATCAAGCCTCCTGAAAGCATCAGGATGATTCTTTGATCGCTTTCATCCTCTTTTAAACCAATGTATTGAGCACCAACACTTTTCAGAATGGCTGTTCTACTAAGATGAAACCTGCCTAACTTTTTGGTCAAAATAAAATGTCCTAATCCAAAAGCCACCAGACGATAGCCTGTCAAGTGACCACAAAAAGCATGTCCCAGCTCATGAAGAATAAAGATTAAATACATACTTAGAAGAGCGAAGGCATAACCAAAAGTAAAGACTAAAACTGCGGAATACCCTAACTCTGCAAATGCGATGGTTCCACAAGCAAAAGCCAGCATCATCACAAGAACAGACACTGTCTGAATCAAATACGTCACAATTTTTTTCATAAACTCTCCCCATAATCCCTAATATCTTGGATAAGGATAAAACTCTCCCTCTTCCAAGCCAACTTTTCCTTCTTCAAAGACTTCTTGGTTCCATTCCATGACGAATTCTTCTGCTTCTGGGTCTTCCAAAAAGTCCATAAGGGCATCTAGTCCAACCTCGGCAGTATCTTTAAGGAAAAGAGCAAAATAAGCTAAAAATTCGCGAGAAAATCCTTTTTTAGGCAGGTAAGGAATGACCGTCAAATAGTCTTCCTCATTGACGGTTGACTTGGCAGGATTGTAAAAAAGCACTGCTTCTTCAAAGAGGATATCATCTGACGAAACCTCTCCGTCCTCGTCCACCATCTCCACACCTGTAGCGTTTTGTGCTTCCAATAGAAAACTCACTTCAACCGCGTGGTTACGCTTGTCCCAACTAATCTCAAAGTCAAAGGGAAAGTTCTTCTCCAATTCTGCCTCTAAAACATCTAAAAATCCATATGTTGCCATTTTGTCCTCTTTCCTATGCGACTCTTAAATCGCCCCGATTGCTCGGAAATATGCTAAAATAGATACTACCATCTTACCACATATACATCAGAAAATCCACGTTAGAAAGGACTGCTATGCCAGACAATCTCGCGCTTCGCATGCGCCCTAAAACCATCGATCAGGTCATTGGTCAGGAACATCTGGTCGGACAAGGAAAAATCATCCGCCGCATGGTGGAAGCCAACCGCCTGTCCTCCATGATTCTCTATGGCCCTCCTGGAATCGGCAAGACCAGCATTGCCTCTGCCATCGCAGGGACGACCAAGTATGCCTTTCGAACTTTCAATGCGACAGTAGATAGTAAAAAAAGACTCCAAGAAATAGCTGAAGAGGCGAAATTCTCTGGTGGTCTCGTCCTATTACTAGACGAGATTCATAGACTAGATAAAACCAAGCAAGATTTCCTCTTGCCTCTCTTGGAAAGTGGTCTGGTCATCATGATTGGCGCTACGACTGAAAATCCTTTCTTTTCTGTCACTCCTGCCATTCGCAGTCGTGTTCAGATTTTTGAGTTGGAACCTCTGTCTAACCAAGACGTCAAAGAGGCCCTGCAGATAGCTCTAAGTAATCCTGAGCGTGGTTTTGATTTTCCAGTAGAACTAGATGAGGATGCGCTGGATTTCATTGCGACCTCTACAAACGGAGACCTTCGTTCTGCCTTTAACTCGCTGGACCTGGCTGTTCTCTCTACCCCTGAGAATGACGAGGGCATTCGCCATATCACCCTAGACATCATGGAAAATAGTCTTCAGAGAAGCTACATCACTATGGACAAGGATGGAGACGGTCACTATGATGTTCTATCTGCCTTGCAAAAGTCTATCCGTGGCTCGGATGTGGATGCCAGTCTCCACTATGCTGCCCGCTTGATTGAGGCTGGTGATTTGCCTAGTCTCGCTCGTCGCTTGACCGTTATCGCCTATGAAGATATCGGCTTGGCCAATCCTGAAGCCCAGATTCACACCGTGACTGCTCTGGATGCTGCCCAAAAGATTGGTTTCCCCGAAGCTCGCATTCTCATTGCTAATGTCGTGATTGATTTGGCCCTTTCTCCAAAATCCAACTCAGCCTATGTGGCTATGGATAAGGCCCTTGCTGACCTCAAAACATCAGGGCACTTGCCTATTCCGCGCCACCTGCGTGATGGTCACTACAGCGGAAGCAAGGAACTGGGAAATGCTCAAGACTATCTCTATCCACACAACTATCCTGGAAATTGGGTCAATCAAGACTATCTGCCAGAAAAAATTCGCAATCATCACTATTTCCAAGCAGAAGATACTGGTAAATATGAACGGGCTTTGGCTCAAAGAAAGGAAGCCATCGACCGTTTGCGAAAAATCTGAAATCCTTTTCAAAAAATTGCACTTTCCTCTTGATTTTTTTTGAAAAAGTGGTATCATATAAACATAGAAACGCTGTGGTGTACGACTTCACACTTAAGTGTTGACCGACTATTTTTTGTATTATTAGGGAAACAAAAGTCTTCTAACAGCATGTAGGCCGTCTCACACGGAAACAGCTTCAGTTAGAGCGAGTTGCCCACCTGCTTAATTGCGCGGGTTCAATACAAACCGTGAAGTTTCGGCACCAATACAGCTTTTTTCTTTGCCTCCTTAGCTCAGCTGGCAGAGCAGCGGACTCTTAATCCGTGGGTCACAGGTTCGATCCCTGTAGGGGGCATCTAAATACAACAGGAAAAAGCCTTGTAAATCAAGGCTTTTTTTGCTTGTCTATAACTGATTTACCCCATCATTTGTCCCACATTTTAAATCTATCTTTTCTTTTTGAATCAAATTACATCTTTACAAATAGTGTAAAGCCAGTTACTTTTGCTTTGATGCCATACAATATTTTCATGTAGAGAAGACAAATTTTATCTTCTCTTTTTATTTTCAAAATGATAAAAACTGAAACTTCCAAATTGTTTATTTATTTTATTGACATTTTCTATAAAAATAAGTATAATAGTTTTATTATCAGACTATGCTATATAGGGGGTATTGAAATGAAATTTTCTAATCGTTTACTGCTATTCCTTGCAGGAGTTGTTTTTGTCCTTTTAGGACTTTTCCTATTTACACACCCAGTAGCTAATCTTGTTGCTTACAGCTGGTGGATTGCATTTGATTTACTGGTTTCTTCTATAGCAGCTCTTTTAGGCTATTTCTCTGCACCAAAAGAGCTTCGCTCACCTGTTTATCTTTTCCAAGGGTTTGTTAGTCTTCTCTTAGCTCTTTACCTCGTTGCTTATGGCTTTGTGACCCTGCCGGTCGTCATTCCAACTATTTTAGGAATTTGGTTAATTGTAGAAGCCATTATAGTTTTCTTTAAAGGCAATCGTCTGGGATTGATTTTCCCTATTATTGGCAACCATATCATGTGGGTAGCCTTGCTTGTATTTTTACTAGGTCTAGTGATTCTGTTCAATCCAGTGGCTACAGGTGTCTTTGTCGTTTATGTCATTGCCTTTTCATTTTTAGTTACTGGCTTCACCTACATTATTGAGGCCTTTCGTAAATAATCTAGTTGCCATTTTGGGCATATTAAAATAGCTGGGAAGTTACATTCTCAGCTTTTTCTGTTGCCTCCTTAGCTCAGTTGGTAGAGCAGTAGACTCTTAAGCTATGGGGCGCAGGTTCGAGCCCTGCAGGGGGCACATCTAAATCAACAGAAATAAGCCTTGAAACCAAGGCTTTTTTTAACGTCTAATAGCTTTTTGTAGAAAAGTATTTAAAAATAAAAGAGAAGAGAATCTCTCACTCTCTTCTCAGTATATCTTATTAAATTTAGTTTTTCTTAATCTAGCTGATTTTCCTTTGCAACGACAAATTCCTTAACCAATCGATAGATAACAGCAAATATCGGTGTAAAGAATATCATCCCAAGTAAGCCAAAGAGATTGCCTCCAATACTAGCAGCCGCAAGCGTGAAAATAGCTGGCAAACCAATAGATTGACCTACAACTCTAGGATAAATAAGGTTTCCTTCAATCAGCTGTATAACTTGATATAGAAGAAGAGAAAGTAAGGCTTGAGTAGGACTCACTGTGAAGATAAAAATCGCTCCCACAACACAAGCAATCATAGGCCCTACATAAGGAATGAACGATAGCACTCCTGCAAATATACCTGTCATTACCCCATAAGGTAGTCCAAACAGGCTGTAGCCAACCGCTATCATAACTCCTATGATGACTGCTTCAATCAGCTGACTCATCAAAAATTGGTCATAAGTCTCTAGTGCTACTTGTCCAATGTAAGTTAACTTTGTCACCACTTTCTCTGGAAATATAACTTTTAGAAGTCTACTCGTCATCGCTGCCAGATGTTCCTTACTGGATAAAAATAAAAAGGTAAATACTATAATCAGAAAGGCATTCATTATACTTGAAAAAATATTTCCTATATTACTAGTCAGACCGGATAAGAAGGTTATCAAAGCTTGACTAATAGAGCTAGACTGTCCCTGAATTCCTGATACGATAGTTGACAGCATGTCTTTGGTTACAAATTCCGAGCTGTCTAGCAATTTCCCAAGTTGAGTCAGGACTGTTGAAAGGACTGCTCCCAGCTGACTAATAGTCTGAGCAAGGGTTGGAAGCACCAAAACCAAAAGACAGATCACGATTAAGATAAGAGATAGGAAAACAAGCACCATAGCAATCGGACGGCGCAACCCTGCCTTTACCTTCATTTTAACTAGGAATTCTTCAATTTTTTTCATGGGAACATTGAGCACAAAAGCAATGACAGCACCATAAATCAAGGTAGAAGTTACTTCAAAGAGAGATACTGCCCCTGATATAAAGCTTGATGCATTCAGAATTACAAGAGTAACCAGCCCTATAAAAAGTATTAATGGGGTGTATTTTTTTACTAAATTCATAAATTCTCCTTAATAAACATGTTTAGATACGACTATACTATTTGGTTTTTCAAACTCTCGGTCAAGGTAAGCTTGGTAAGTTCCTGGTGCGATAAATCCTTTGGGTGAGAGGATATCGGTGCCAGCCTGACCGACTATGGTATCAGCCAAGAGCACACAGTTTGTAGATAAGACAAAGTAGGATTTAAACTTAGATTTGATAAATTTATAAAGTTCCCCATCTGTCTCATGTCTGATTTTATAAGCGTAGGTGTAGTCTTCCTTACCATCACCTGTCATGATTTTATCTGCACTTGGCTCCCATGGAATCGTCAGTTGTTTCAATTCAGCCAACTTTTTCTGAACTGCTTTTTCCATTTCAGGCGTCAAATCTATCCCATAACCAAAAAGCGTTTTTTGACTCTCACGTTTACATAGGTCAATGTACTTGTCACGATCACAGAAATATAAGACACCATCTCCTACCATGCCAAATAAGGTCTCAGAAGACGGATCATAGTTGCCATAAGAAATAACACGGCCTTGATAGCAGATATCCACATGACCAATTGCCGAAAACAGAGAGGTCTCAGCTGTATGAACAAAAATTTCAAGCTCCGCTGTCTTACCAGACTTCACCATTCCAAGATGGATATCCTCTCTCTCATCAGCATTTTCCTGCATGAATTTGTTGATTTTTGCTAAAGTTCTTGCAGGGATGAGAGCGGCTAGGACAATAGGTAAGCTAATTCTAATACGACGTTTGAGATGGTTTTTCCCAATTTCCCCTTCAAATAAGAAACCGTCACGGATATTGGACAGACCATAAAGGAAAAAATAAGCCCCTAATACAAAGAGTTGAAAGACAGAATTTCCTGTAGAGGACAAAAGACTAGTCCCACCAAGAAAAACTAGTACGAGTCCATCTAGTAAGAGACGAAAACGAGGTCGAATTTTGTTTTTGCGGTAGAGAACATAGGTGACAAGGTTAATACTAGCATGAAAAATCTGATAAACTCCAATCACAAGAGCCAAAATATAAATCGGCACATCCGTCGCAAGATTGGAGCCAAGCAAATATCCCAGCACTAACAATTTAACCAGTGCAACTCCCAAGGTGTCCGTTGACTGACTTTTTTTGAAAATACGTAATACTAAATCTAAGACCGTTGCTATCCAAGCTAAAAACAGAACCAGTCGAATAACCTTTACTGGCAACCAAGTCCCCGTGACCATCAAGATGAGACCTAGCAGAACAAACAAGAACCCCTGAGCAAGTAATTTCTTACCTGTCAGACCTAAAGATAGAATTTTCGCCATATAAAAACCTTTCAACAATAAAAATTAAACACTCCGATTAAACTGACTAGTAAATAGCCAACACTACAAACAGCCTGTGCCAGCAACATATGGTGACTAGAAATGACTGTAGTAATGTCACCATCTTGTCTTATGCACTTCTAAAATTTGTTATATTGATTAGAAGCCAGAGCTTATAAAAACTAGCTAAACTCGAGAGATAGACACAATTGCGACGAAAAAATGTATAACCAATTCAACTTGTTAAGGTAAGAAAGCATTATTTCCAATCTATTAATTATTCATCTATTACCTATTATGACACAATATTCCCTATAGTTCAACTTTTTACTTGTTTTTATATTACACGGACTAAAAAGTTTTCAACAGTTGATTGCATTTGTTTTAATAAGTTTTAACCTTTCTTGGTTAGATAAAAAAAGAACCATACAGTTTAGAATCTGTATGGTTTTTGCCCCACTTTTGTCCCATTTTTAAATCATGACATTGAAAATACCTAAAATCACTTATATTTCAATATTTTTAATTGCTCTCAATATGAAAGTCCTTTCCAAATCCCTGTAGGGGGCATCTAAATACAACAGGAAAAAGCCTTGATTTACAAGGCATTTTTGTGTAGTCTTAGCACTAAAAAACGATAGAAAAAACACCCCTTCTGAACTGCACCCCAAAAGTTAGACAGAAAAAACCTAACTTTTGTGGCGCAGTTCATTCGCGTCACATGAAGTTATTTAAGCATCTCCTTCTCTTTCATTATCATTTTCTGTTATAATAAATTGTACTTCTAAAATAGAAAGGTATTAAGATGACAACTCTCATTAAACATAAACGTGTAGAATTTTCAGAACTTTTTTATGACCTAGTTTTTGTTTTTGCAATTTCAAAAGTAACTACTTTAATCGACCATCTTCATAACGGTATTTTGACTTGGAATTCTTTCCTTGATTTTTTCATTGCTATTTTGTTTCTCATCGATTCCTGGATGATTCAAACCGATTATACCAATCGCTATGGAAAGAACTCTTTATTTAACATAGTAATCATGTTTATCAAAATGGGACTTTTACTCTTTATAGCCAATATGATTGGACCTGATTGGCAACAATATTTTCATTATCTCTGTTGGGCTATTGGTACATTAACCCTTACCTTATTTTTTCAATATTTGGTTGAATTTTTTAGAAAATCAACCGATAATGTTCATAGGGAAAGTATCAAAGGTTTTCTATGGATAACAGGTCTACGAAGTTTAGAAATCTATCTAGCAGCTCTTCTTCCTATTTACATTGGAGTCTATATCCTTTATGCTAGTATTCTGCTAACATTTATTACGCCAAGTATCTTGCTTAATAAAGATAAGCATTACCAGGTAAATCTCCCCCATTTAATCGAGCGCATCTCCCTTCTTGTCATTATTACGTTTGGAGAGATGATTACGAATCTAGCTAACTTCTTTACAATCGAGAATTTCTCGATTTATTCGGTTCTTTATTTCATTATTATGATTTCTCTGTTCTTGTTTTATTTTGGTCAATTCGACCATGCTATTGATGAAAAATCTAATCAAAAGGGACTATTTCTAATTTACAGTCACTATCCTATTTTCATTGGACTTATGATGCTGACTGTATCGATGAGTTTTCTTCAGAATCCTGAAGCTAATCGTCTCTTTGCAACCAGCTTCTCTTATATCGGATTTGGCCTCTTTCAAGCTGCTGTCCTAGTAAATGGGCCCTATAACAAACACTATCTTCGCTATTCGAAAAGTTACTACTGTGTCCAAGCGACACTCTATCTGGCTGCCTTTATTCTCTCTTTAATCTTTGCTTCTAATCCTATAATAGTAGTGAGTATAACAACCATTTTAGCTCTAGCTACAGCCATTCATTTTATTTATTTTTATATGACACAGAATAAAAAATATTCCAAATCTAACTGGGAGTTATTTTAATGAGTTTATAACATAAAAAAAGCTTTGGTAACCAAGGCTTTTTTTTCATTAATTTGTTTTTCCATTTTATCCTCCAATTTGATCTCGCACTGACATTTATTTATAACAAAACTATATATCTAGAATAGCATAATCATTAGGTATTATAGGTTTTCAAACCAAATACGAGTCATTCGTTTTTGCCCCACTTTTGCCCCATTTTTAAATCCTGACATTGAAAACACCTAAAAGTATTTCCCTAAAATCAGCTATATTTCAACATTTTTGTTTATTTTCAATATGAAAAGTTCTTACAAATCCATGTAGGGGGCATCTACATACAACAGGAAAAGCCTTGGAATCAAGGTTTTTTTCGTATCTTCTACAAAAAAAGCAAGAGTTTTAGAGGACTATGACTCTAGATGTACATTTTACTTAAATGACTGAAGGTCTTTTCTTAATAAAAACACCCCAAAAATTAGATTTTTTCTGTCTAACTTTTGAGGTACAGTTCAAAACGCGAAATAGCATTTTTTATTTTAGGTTACTAATCTAATCGAATAAACATCATGGCATTTAACAAAGATATGAGTGAGACCGTGTTTATATTATTTGAATAGATCAGTCTCTTATTTTCAATCGGAGGAATAATAAAATTAGAAATGATGATATCATAAGGCGATTCTTCTAAAGATTCCTTTGATAATTCTAATTCAGTCCAAACTTCAAGTTCAAAATTGTTGCTGCAATAATAAGAAAGTGTCTCTGCAACGGATTTTGCATGATACTGATCAAAATTACTCATAACCAGAACCTTCAGCTTTGGCTGATTTTGTAGTAGATTAAGCACCAAATGTTTGGTATGAGTGATGAAGGTATAAGATAGATGATTAACCATCATTAAACTAGAACAAACCTCAAGAGTCTCTAAATAATGAGAAAGCTCTTTTTTTACATCTGAAACAAATTTAGGGAAAATATTTTGAAAATTCCTGATTGTATTCCCTTTTTGATCAAATAAAATAAACTCAGTGGACAACTCCTGACGATACAGATGTGCAGTATTATGCAGATGCCAAATCAGATTATCCTTATTCTCAATCTCAATCTGATACTTGACTGAAATCTGATCAATAAAATCACTCAATAGATGGTAAGATTTTTCAACATAGCTATCCTTTTTTACGCATTTCATAAAGAGACTTTCATCTATGAAAAACATTTTTTGAAAGTAAGACACAAATAATTGGCAAACAACTTCTTCATCTAAAGAGATACTGTATTCTGATTCAAAACTCTGAGCAACACCTTCTATTCCTTCTGCCTGCATTAAAAAATCCAAACTTTGATCGTTAAAAGAGTCTTTCTCTACTTCCATGAAATGACCAAACTTTATTCTATATAGGTTCGTAACTAGGAGCAACTTTAGCATTCTATGAGTTGACAAATTCATTGGAAAGCTTGTTTCCTTATAAACCAATTCTAACAATTGAGATAGGGGCTCTGATGAAAAATTTTCAAATGGCCATTCTAGGAAATAATATTTTTCTGAAAAATATTGTGCAAAAAAGTAACGAATGTCTCTCTCATTTCCAATGATTTGAACAGGGGTCAGACTGATTTCAAATTGAAATTGCTTTTTAATCACTTTATTGATTTGGCTAATAATACGATAGAGCGAAGATGAACTGATATAAAATTCTTTACAAATACTCTCAGCTTGACACCCTTCATTAAAGAAGATAAATTCTAAAATCGAAAAATGGGTTGAATGCTTAAAGAAATGATGGTAAACCATTTCAATATCACTATCATCGGTATTAATAATGCGTATACCATTAGTAGAAGAATGAAAAATCAAGTCAGGAAAAGAAGATTTAACATGGGATAGATCATCTTTGACTGCACGTTCTGTACAATTTAATAACTCTGCTAGTTCAGAACGATGAAACCATCGTTTATGTTCAAATAATAATTCTAATTGCCTATGACTTTTTTTAGATAATAAATCTCTCATGAATGTCTTTCTATCTTTATAAATTATCGGATTAAACCTCTTGCAATTATACCACAATGAATAGGTATAGCATGCTATAACGACTTTTCCTAAAATCTTTTATTTCGTATAATAACACTACAGAAACAATATATAAACAATTTTCTTATTTTACCGTCTATTGAGGGCGTGAATACAGAATCAAATTCAAGTCGAAAGATTATATTTTTAATTTTAAAAATTATATAATAGCAACAATCAAAGAATTTGATTTTTTTATATTAAAATTACATAATAATCAAAATAATTGATTATTTTATATCAAAATTATATAATAGAAATAATCAAAGGAATTGATTTATTTTTTGATATTAAAATAAAAAAGGAGGGTAAGCAATATTGTGGTCAATCATTGCTGGAGGTCTTATTGGACTTGTAGCAGGTAGAATCACTAAAAAAGGTAGTCCTATGGGAATCGTCGCAAATGTATTCGCTGGTTTAATCGGGTCATCTGTAGGACAATCCCTTTTAGGTAGTTGGGGCCCATCCATCGCTGGAATGGCTTTGATCCCATCTATTGCAGGAGCAGCAATTGTTGTTACTGTAGTATCATTCTTTACAGGTAAAAAATAATTACTTGTAGAATAAACTATTTTTAAATAGATTAGACGGGTAAAAATAGTTTAAATGTTAAATCGAAAGGATTGTATATGTCAAAAGCAAAGAAAATATGTTTCATTATTTTCTGTATTTTAATCTTGACAATTTTCCTTCCTGTTTTGATAGATTATCATCAAGTTAGTGATCTAGGCATTCAGCTATTTAGCTGGAGACAGAATCATTTCGTTGAATTTTATCTCTCTAGATATATATTCTGGGGGATAGTGGCTCTATCAACTTTAGTTTTGTTATCGATGTTAGTTGTGTTGTTTTATCCTAAACGTTATTTGGAAATTCAACTTGAAACTAAAAACGATACATTGAAATTAAAGAATTCAGCAATCGAAGGTTTTGTTAGAAGTTTGGTGAGTGATCATGGATTGATCAAGAACCCAACTGTTCATGTAAATTTACGAAAAAATAAATGTTTCGTTCATGTAGAAGGTAAAATTCTTCCTTCGGACAACATCGCTGACAGATGCCAACTAATTCAAAATGAAATAGCTAATGGATTAAAGCAATTCTTTGGTATTGAGCGTCAGGTGAAATTGGACGTCTTGGTAAAAGACTATCAGCCACAGCCTAAAGCTCAAAAGAAAAAAACTGCTAGTCGTGTAAAGTAAGGAAGTAAAAATGGAATGGCTTAAACAATATCGATATCCAATAATCGCAGGTCTCATAGGCGTATTTCTCGCTTGTTTGATTATCTCCTTTGGCTTCTTCAAAACAATATTTGTATTGATTTTAGGAGCACTGGGAGTTGCAGCTGGATTATATATCGAAAAAAACTATATAGATAAATAAAAATTACTAATTTAATTAAAGGAGTTTCATATGTCAAACGAAAAAAACATTAACACTAACGTAGAAAAGAAAGATGCTACTGCTGTAGCTCACGAAATCAAAGGAGAACTTACTTACGAAGATAAAGTTATCCAAAAAATCATTGGCCTGTCACTAGAAAACGTTTCAGGTCTTTTGGGAATCGACGGTGGTTTCTTCTCAAATCTTAAAGAAAAAATCGTTAACAGCGATGACGTAACAAGTGGTGTTAACGTAGAAGTTGGTAAAACACAAGTTGCAGTTGACTTAAACATTATTGCTGAGTACCAAAAAAATGTTCCAGCTTTATATTCAGAAATCAGAGAAATCGTATCTTCAGAAGTTGCTAAAATGACTGACTTGGAAGTTGTTGAAATCAACGTAAACGTTGTCGACATCAAAACTAAAGAACAACATGAAGCAGACTCAGTAAGCCTTCAAGATCGCGTATCTGACGTTGCTGAATCAACAGGAGAATTCGCTTCAGAACAATTCGAAAAAGCTAAATCTGGTCTTGGATCTGGTTTCTCAACTGTTCAAGAAAAAGTTAGCGAAGGTGTAGAAGCTGTTAAAGGTGCAGCAACTGGTGTAGTATCTCACGAAAAAACTCGTGTAAACTAAGATAAAATAAATATAACAGGAGAAATTATCATGTCAGTAGAAGAAAAATTAAATCAAGCTAAAGGTTCTATTAAAGAAGGTGTTGGGAAAGCCATCGGTGATGAAAAAATGGAAAAAGAAGGAGCAGCTGAAAAAGTTGTTTCTAAAGTAAAAGAAGTTGCTGAAGATGCCAAAGACGCTGTAGAAGGTGCTATCGAAGGTGTTAAAAACATGTTGAGTGGCGACAATAAATAAGGCTAAAAATTACTTTATCTTTTTAGTAACATTAGTCAAAAGAGTCTGAGTCAAGATGATTCTCAGAAACAAAAAGCTAGAGATTTCCAATTGCGGAACTGTACTGACCCCCAAAAGTTGGACAAATAATTTATTCAAAGGATTTAGTTCTGTATTGCACAGGACTAAGTCCTTTTAGTTTGACTTTAATTCTTTTATTGTTGTAGTAATTGATATAGTCTACAATGGCTTGTTCCAATTGCTTAAGCGACTGAAAC